>DJXC01000149.1 GCA_002449575.1 Ruminococcus sp. UBA7014 | reverse complement strand
AGGACGGGCGGAATCCATTCTTCTGGTTTTTCTTCAGTGGGATTCTGTTCCGGAATTTCGAGAACAACTTCTTCCTGCATCATACAAGCTCCTTTCGGATTTTTGCTATATTCTATGCAGAAAAATCAGGAGAAATGCACTCTGACAGCATTTCTCCTGACTGCGGAACTCATTCTGTTTCGGGTTCTTTCTTGATGCCGAATACAAAACGCAACACTCCGGCGAGGACTTTCGGACTTTTAATCACAACGATTTTCATAAGTAAATCCCTCCTGAATTCAGTTATAGTATATCTTATGCAGAATCAGGATTTTTGTGACAAATTATTTTTTCGTCATCACAAGCAGCAGATTTCCTTCCTTTACAGAAACATAAGCCCCGGCTGGCGTACTGACTTCATTACTCAATCCTAGTGGAAACAAATTTTTCAGTTCTGCATTTTCAAGCGGATATTTTGCGCCTGTAATTGTCACACCCCGGCAGACTTCCGAAAGCGCAAACAGCGAAAAATAAGAGCAGAAATCCGGAATCAGATAATCTGTTTCTCCGGCATTCAGATTTGTAAGTATCTGTTTTCTATAATACAGCACTGCATTCAGATTTTCTTCGGCAATTTTCCGGAGCATCTGCAAATTAGCAATACTATGGTCAATTCTGTCACCACCAAATGCACCATAGATTTTAAAATTCTCAAAGCCATTTTCTTGCGCATACTCCATACAAGCCCATGTATCAGAAACATCTTTCACAGCTGGATAGCGCACAACAGGCACATGTTCCGGAAGTGTTTCTGTATAGGAATCGAAATCACCAATCAGAATATCCGGATTCAGATTTTGCGCCAGTGCGTGACGATAGCCACTGTCTGCACAAATCAGCATTTCATCTTCATGAATCATAATTTTTTCGCTGACATCTCCTCCGGCGAGAATTACACAAGTTTTCATAGTTCCCACTCCTTGATTTGTTTTGCTTCTTCGTACATATCGCAGTAACTCTGATGACGGCTTGCCGGAATCTTTCCGGCTTTGACGGCTTCCAGAACAGCACAGCCTTTTTCACAGGTATGGGAACAGTCATGAAAACGGCACTGATTCTGATATGCAGCAAATTCGACAAAACAGTCAGCAAGTTCTTCTTTTCGGATAACAGCATATCGCATCGTATCAAAAGTGGAAAAGCCGGGAGTATCGGCAATATAGCCGCCGCTGTTGAGCGGATAAAGCTGTGCATGTCTGGTAGTATGTTTTCCCCTGCCGAGTTTCTGGCTGATTTCCCCTGTCGGAATTGCAAGATTTGGGTCAAGGGCATTCAATAAAGTAGATTTCCCTGCACCAGAATTGCCTGTCAGTGCGCTGACTTTATTTTGAAAAACCTTCCGGACGGCTGCAAGCGTTTCGGGGTTCTGATAATCTACGGGGAGAATCGGAATCTGAATTGAACTATATAACTGATAAATTGCTTCATAAGAAGCCAAATCAATTTTTGTCAGCAATAATAACGGCTGAATTTTTTTATATGCAGAAACTGCGATAAATTTATCCAACAATCTTAAATTTGGCTGTGGTTCACACATTGAGACCACAAAGCAGAGCTGGTCGAGATTGGCAAGCGGCGGACGGATGATTTCATTTTTTCTCGGAAGCACTTCAGCAATGACATCCTGTTCGAGCCGCACCCAGTCACCAACATAGGGTTCTTGTTCTTTTTTTCTCAGAATTCCCCGTGCCGGGCATTCTTTCCGGATACCATCAGGGGACACTACAGTGTAGCGTCCCCTGACAGATTTAATGATAATATAGGCTTCCGAAACGTTACGTTCTGTCATCATACTTCGGGCGCATCCTGATTCGGGTCAGCAATTGCCTGACCGTCTTCATCAGTTGCTGGCTCATTGGTTTCTGTTGCAGAAGTGCTGTCATCATTGTCTTCCGGGTCTTCGATAATCGGATTAGGAGCAGTTTCAAAATTGAATTCTGTCGGAACTTCTGCCGGTTCATCCTGATAGTTCGGTGCAGCAGTTTCGATAATCGGGTCAGTGACAACAGGCGGTTCTGTGATAACCGGAGCTTCTGTCGGATGGTTGATACCGCCAACGGCTTCAAATGCACCCTGTACGTTTTCACGCACTGCGGTATAAGTTACATTGATAAAATCGAAGTTATAAACACCAAGTTCAGCCTGCTGATTAGTTGCATAGTTGCTAAGGATAACAACAAGCTGCTGTGTGCCTGTACCTTCTACCGGTGTATTGACAGTACCATTGGAGAATGCAGCATTAATAGTACTGCTGTAAGCAATTGTTGTACCATTGCTGTCGAGGAAGTCAAGCACGAAACGTCCGCTTGCATTGGAAGGCAGTGTCAGGGAGAACGGTACAATACCAGTCGGGTCCTGACCATTGCTGTAAGTGAGAGTCAGTTCTGTTCCGGGAGGAACCATCTGACCGGCTTCAATGCTCTGAGCAACAATCACTCCGGCTTCTTCTGTGGAAGGTGCTTCCTGAGTCACAACTTTCAGTCCATAATATTCACAAAGTGTCTTTGCATGTTCCAGTGTATCGCCGACCAGGTTCTGAATTTCGACATTGGTATCAATTTCTCCACGGCTGATATAAACAATGATAGTAGACCCTGCTTCTGCCTGTTCACCGGCAGCGGGTTCAGTACGGATAACTTTAGAAGCTTCCACGCCTTCGGAACTCATTTCATATTTCTGCTGAATAACGAAATCTTCCTGTTCCAGAATCTTCTTAGCATATTCAAAGTGATAGTTCTTGACATCTGGTACTTCTACCATGCTGATACCGAGAGAAACATTAACATAAACGGTCTGACCGCTGGAAATAGCATCACCGACAGCCACATCCTGGAAGTAGATAACATCTTTCTCATAAGTGGAATTTTCGGTTTCATTAATCTGAATATCCAGATAATTATAAGCATCTTTGGCTTCATAGTAATCCATACCTACAAGATTCGGCATTTCATACCGTGTTGCCTGACCTCTGTCATCCAGTACACCCTTGACAAGCCACAGGATAAAGAACACAGCGACTATGATAAAAGCAATTGTAACAGCCGTCATAACGGGAATAAACAAAGAACGGGATTCTCCTTCTTCCTCCTCTTCGTCATCGTCCTCATCGTCCTCATCGTCATCGTCTTCGGCTTCTTCATCCTCATCATCTTCGTACTCTTCATCGTCCTCATCTTCATACTCTTCGTCATCTTCGTCATAATCGTCATCTTCTTCGTCATCGTCATCATAATCATCATCATAAGAAGCGACATACTGTGTTTTTTCTGCATCAGAAGCTTTTTTCTTGGAGGACTTTTCCTGCACTTCTTCATAATAGCCAAATGTCATATTCGGATTGGACTTGAAACTTTCAATATCCTTAATCATATCCGCAGCGGTCTGATAGCGGTTTTCGGGGTCTTTTTCCATAGCACGGAGAATAATTTCTTCCAGACCGGCAGGAATATCAGGATTGATGGCTCTGGGACGCTGGGGCGTATTGTTCATATGCATTACAGCAATAGAAATGGGCTTGTCTGCATCGAACGGCTTCTGACCGGTCAGCATTTCATAGAACATCACACCAACGGAATAAATATCACTCTTTTCGTCTACCTCGTCACCTCTTGCCTGTTCCGGGCTGATATAATATACTGTACCGATTGCCTGGTCAGTGGCAGTGTACGCCTGTTCCTTTGCAGACTTGGCAATGCCGAAATCCATGACTTTGATAGTTCCGTCCGTAAAAAGCATAATATTCTGAGGTTTAATATCTCTGTGGACGATTCCTTTGTCATGTGCGTGCTGGAGCGCACGAAGTACCTGAATAATAAAATGCACAGAGTCTTTCCATGTCAGCACTTTCTCATTATCAATATATTCTTTCAGAGTAATGCCGTCAATATACTCCATCACCATGAACTGTAATTTATCAGAAAAACCGACATCATAGACTCTTACGATATTCGGGTGAGAAAGTGCTGCCACCATTTTGGACTCATTCCGAAAACGGCGCAGAAATTCTTCATTTTCTGCATATTCTCTTTTCAGGATTTTGACGGCAACTGTTTTATTATCAATCAAATCCGTTGCCTTGTAGACATCTGCCATACCGCCGACGCCTATCAGCTCCGTGATTTCATATCTGCCGTCGAGTTTTTTACCAATGTACTTATCCATTCGTTGTGCCTCCAAATTTATTTTAAAATAAAATTTTTGAAACTAGTTTGTGATAATCGCCAGAGAAATATTATCCCTGCCGCCCTTTGACAATGCCAGATTGACAAGATTCTGCGGCATTGCTGCGAAAGAACTTGTCTGTATGACTTCCATCATTTCTTCTTCAGAACAGTAACTTGACAGCCCGTCAGAACAAAGCAGAAGCATGAACTCTTCGCCACATGGAATATGATAATAATCCGGTCTGACAATACGTTCCACGCCGACTGCTCTGGTGAGCATATTCCGCTGCGGATGGTCGTCCATCTCTTCCAGTTCAATTTTTCCCTGCTGATATAGCAGATTTACGACAGTATGGTCGCTGGTAAGCTGACGGAGCTGACCGTCTTCCACCAGATATGCCCTGCTGTCACCGACATTGACAATTGAAAGCCAGCCGGGTTCGGCAAATGCCATCACACAGGTTGTACCCATGCCATAACTTTGATAATCCATTCTTGCAGTAGAATAGATGACAGTATTTGCTGCTGATACAGATGAAAGCATCAATGCACGGAGAGCCTCAGCATTTATATCCGGTTCATATCCGGCGGAAAAATGGTCAAATATCTCACGCACAGCAAGCTGACTTGCCTGACTGCCGCTGTTTTCTCCGCCCATACCGTCACAGACAGCAGCAAGAATACAGCCCTGATATTCTTTTGCCAGTACTTCATCCTGATTTTCATCACGAATCAAACCGACATCTGTTGCGGTTGCACATCGCAATTCTATCACTCCTCTCCTGTTTCTGCGAGGGCAGCTTCATGCCGGAGCTGTCCGCAGGCGGCTTGAATATCACTGCCAAGCGTGCGCCTGACAGTAGCATGAATGCCTAATTTTTCCAGATACTGCATAAATTTCTGAGCTGCCTGCCTGTCAGCATGAAAGTTTCTTTCCTTCACAGCATTGACAGGAATCAGATTCACATGTGCTTGCTGATGTCTCAGCAGTCCGGCGAGTTTCCGGGCATCTTCCAAGCTGTCATTTTCGCCTTCCATGATGGCATATTCATAGGTAACACGCCGTCCGGTCATGGCAAAATAATACTGACAAGCTTCCATCAGTTCGGGCAGCGGATACCGTCTGTTGACGGGCATCACCCGGCTGCGGCTCTGATTGTCCGGCTGGTGCAGGGAAACTGCAAGTGTCAGCCCTGTTTTCCGTTCAGCAAGCTCACGGATTTTCGGAACAATGCCACAAGTAGAAAGTGTTACATTCCGAAGGCTCATTGTCCTGCCCTTCGGGTCAGAAAGCATTTCCAGAAACCGGAGGACATTTTCAAAATTATCCAGCGGTTCGCCGATACCCATCAAGACAAGACCGGAAATGCTGATACCTGCATCCCGTTCTGTTTCGTCAATCTGGAGCAGCATTTCAGAAACTTCCAGATTCCGGACATAGCCCGCAATAGTAGAAGCACAGAACTGACAGCCCATTTTGCAGCCGACCTGTGTCGAGATGCAAAGCCGCCAGCCATGCTGATAATGCATGAGTACAGTTTCGACATGCTGACCGTCCGGAAGCTGATATAAATATTTTACAGTATCATCCATAGAAGATGCAAGCTTTCTTGCAATAAATAGTCTTTTTATACAAAACTCTTCCTGTAATTTTATACGAAATGACGAGGATAAATCCGTCATCTGTGCAAAATCCGTCACTTTACGGACATGCAGCCAGTGATAAATCTGCGCTGCACGGAATTTTGGCTCATGCAGTGCCTGTACAGCCTCCTGCAATTCCGGCAGAGTCATGGAAAGAATATCTTTCATTTTATCAGTCATCAGCCTTTCTGCGGAGTTTTGCGGCAAAAAAACCATCACAGTTCTGATATGCCGGCGAAAATGTCTGCCAGCCGTCAGCATATTCCAGAAAAGGAACAGTTTCAAATTCCGGGTGTGCATTCAGAAATTTCTGAACAACTTCTTCATTTTCCCGCCGGAGTATAGTACAGGTCGAATAGACCAGAATGCCGCCGGATTTCAGATATCTTGCAGCAGTTTCCAGAATCTGGTACTGTAATTCCGGGAGTTCTGCAAAACTTTCCAGAGATTTATATTTGATTTCCGGTTTGCGCCGGATAACACCAAATCCGGAACAGGGTACATCACAGAGAATTCTGTCCGCAGCAGGCATATCCTTCTGATATTGTGCCGCATTCTGTACCCCTGTATGCACACAGGACAGCCCTAATCTTTCTGCACCGTCCTGAATCAGCCTGACTCTGTGGGGATGCAGGTCAAATGCATAGACATTCCCCTGATTCTGCATCAGTTCGGCAATTGTGAACGTTTTTCCGCCGGGAGCAGCACACATATCCAGAACAGTTTCACCGGGCTGCGGGTCAAGTATCTGACAGCAGAGCTGTGAAGCGGAATCCTGTACATGAAACAATCCCTTCCGGAAAGCTTCTGTCTGTGTAACATCTGCCGCCTGCACCTGAAAAGCCTGTTCAGAAAATACAAGAGATTCCGGATGCAATTCCTGTAAAGCATTTTTTTCTGATTTCAGAGGATTGACACGAATCACACAAGGCGGAGGGCGAAGGCTGTCTGCAAAGAAAGCCTGTGCAAATTCTCTGCCATGTTCTTCCGTGACGTTCTGTATCAGTTCTGCCGGAGCAGAATACTGAATCTGCATATCCAGCAACGGATTTCCGGTCAATGGAATTTCTTTTCCAGAACGCTGAAATTTTCTCAGGACAGCGTTGATAAATCCAGAAGCACTTTTTTTCCGGAATCGTCCGGCAAGCTTTACACTTTCATTGACAGCAGCACTGTCCGGAATACTGTCACAGTATTTCATCTGGTAAAAGCCCAGATATAAAATATATTTCACAGGAATATCAAGTTTTTCCGTTTTTTTGTCACTGTAATTTTTCAGCAGGTGTTCTAGTGTCAGAAGACGTTCTGTTACACCATAATAAAGCTGTGTACAGAAAGCTTTTTCCTGTACGGAAAGTCCGGAATCTGCCAGTGCATGATGCAGCAGCAGATGGGAATAGCTATTTTCCTCAAAAGTTTTTATCAGCAGTTTGACTGCTGTTTCTCTTGCGCTGTTCATTCGCCTAACATCTGACCATTTTCGAGTTTTTTGCCTTTCAGGAACTCCTTGGCAGGCATTCTTCTGCTGCCTTCAAGCTGGACTTCTGTAAACTGAATTCCGGTATTTCCGCCACATTGTACTATAAACTGATTTTCGTCAATGACAGAACCGCAAGGAGCATCCGGCTTGCCGTCACAGACCAGCGCACGAATGACTTTCAGTCGTTTTCCGCCAAGTCTGGTAAAACCTGTCAGACCGCAGATAATACGGTGTAATTCTTCTGCCGGTTTTGTGAAGTCAAGAGCAGACATTTCTTTCCGAATCATGGAAGCATAACAGGAATCTGCATCATTTTGTTTTTCTGGTGTGAGTGTGCCATTTTCCAGACCTTCGAGAGCCGGCAGAATCATTTCTGCACCAAGCTGTGAAAGGCGGTCATGCAGTTCTTCAGCGATTTCATTTTCGCTGATGGGAATGCTTCGTTTCATGAGCATATCACCTGTGTCAAGCCCCTCTGCCATCTGCATGATAGTCACCCCAGTTTCAGTCTCGCCGTTCAGGATACAATGCTGAATGGGGGCAGCACCACGATATTTCGGCAACAAAGATGCATGAATATTAATACAGCCATATTTCGGCAGTTCCAGAATTTCTTTCGGAAGAATCTGTCCATAAGCTGCAACAACAATACAGTCCGGCTGAATTTTTTTCAGAATTTCGAGAGATTTTTCAGCATCTTCGCCTTTGCGGAGGGAAGTCGGCTGAAATACGGAAATGCCGTTTTCCTGTGCTGCTTTCTTGACAGGAGAAAACTGTAATTTCATTTTCCGTCCGTTAGGCTTGTCAGGCTGTGTAAACACAGCAGCGACTTCCGTTTCCACAGCTAATTTTTTCAGGCACGGGACAGCGAAATCAGGCGTACCCATAAATACAATCTTCATTTACAGTTTATGCCTCCTCTTCGGAAATTTCCACAAATTCGTCAACCAGTTCGAGGAATAATTTTCCATCGAGATGGTCAATTTCATGGCAGGCACAGCGGCAGCCGAGTCCTTCAAGCTGCAATTCAAAAAATTCGCCGTTGCGGTTCTGTGCTTTTACAGTGCATTTGTTAGGGCGGACAACATAGCCCCACTGGTCAGGGCAGGAAAGACAGCCTTCGACATCACGCTGTTTTCCGCTAGATTTGAGAATTACGGGATTGATTAGCTCAATCACACCGTTTTCGTCATCAACATCAATCACAGCAATCCGGCGGCGCACACCGACTTGCGGTGCTGCAAGACCGACACCCTGCGCCTGATGGAGTGTTTCTTTCATATCTTCGAGAAGCTGCCAGAGTTTCTCATCAAATTTTTCTACTGGCTTACATTTTGCATGTAAAACCGGGTCATCTTTTGTGACAATCTTTCTGATAGCCATAGGGCTTATCACTCCTTCAAACAAAAATAAATTTCTGATTAAGATATCATATACCGATTGTGCCGTTCATATCCGCATAGACATGAATTTTCGCAACTTCTTTGATTTTTGCGGACTGTTCCAGCGTATTCCGGATAAACTGCCGGAATACAGGTGTATTCTTGCATTTGATAATAATCCGGTAACGGTATTGGTTATTGATTTTACTGTAAGTACAGGGAACAGGTCCAAGAATTCGGACAGGCATTTTTTCCCGTACCTGTACTTTTACAGTTTGCATACACTCAAAAAATTTCTGTGCGCCCATTGCAGTTTCTGACTGCTTGTCACCTGTAAAGCCAATCACGCAGATATCGCAGAATGGCGGAAACAACAGGGCTTCCCGAACAGAAATTTCTTCTTTAAAGAAATTTTCATAATCCTGTTTTGCTGCCAGACGAAGTACATAATGTTCCGGCATAAAAGTCTGGAGTATAGCTCGTCCGGGTTTGCCGCCTCTGCCGCCTCTGCCGACTACCTGTGCAATCAAGCTGAATGTTTTTTCATAACTCTGGAAATCTCCGGAAAAAAGTGCTTTATCGACAGACAGCACCCCAACAAGTGTGACATTGGGGAAGTCCAGTCCTTTACCAATCATCTGTGTGCCGAGCATGATGTCATATTTTCCCTGCCGGAAGGCTTCAAAATTTTCAGCATAGGCATTTTTTCGTCTTGTAGTATCGGCATCCATGCGGAGAATTCTGGCTTCTGGAAATCTTGCAGAAAGTTCATCTTCCAGCCGCTGTGTACCAAAGCCCGTTTTCCGGAATTTCTTTCCGCTACAGGAAGGGCATATTTCCGGCATGGGCTGTGTATAGCCGCAGTAATGACAGTGCAGCAGATTATCTGTTTTATGCAATGTCATAGGAATTGAACAATGCTTGCACTGTACTGGCTTATTGCAGATACAGCAATTGATAAGCGTATGATAGCCCCGCCGGTTCAGGAGCAGAATACTCTGTTCTTTATTTTTCAGATTTTCTGCAAGTGCATCATGCAGAATGCGGCTGAATTCGGAAGTATTATTTTCATCACGTTCAATGCGCATGTCTGCAATTTCGACTTTTGGAAGCGGCATATCCTGATAGCGGTGTTTCAGTTCCAGAAGATGATAAATCCCTTTTTTTGCCCGATAATAGCTTTCTACTGTTGGTGTGGCAGAAGCAGGAAGCAGAACAGCATGATGATAACGGCATCTCTGCTTTGCGACTTCTATCGTGGAATAACGAGGGGCAGAATCGGATTTATAAGAAGATTCGCCCTCTTCGTCCATGATAATCAGCCCGATGTCAGAAAGCGGCGCAAAAACAGCACTTCTTGTTCCGATAACAATTTTTGCCGAGCCATTTTTTGCACGTTCATAAGCAAGGCGGCGTTCTCCGTCTGAAAGTCTGCTGTGCATCAGGGCAATGGCATCACCGAATCTTGCTGAAAATCTTTGAATCATCTGCGGAGTCAGACCAATTTCGGGCAGCAGAAGAATAGCAGTTTTTCCGAGATGGAGCGTTCTTGCAATCAACGCTTCAAAAACGGAAGTTTTTCCGCTGCCGGTCACCCCTCTGAGCAGAAAGCATTCTGGATTATCCGTTTCAAGACAAGGTGCAACTGCATCATAGACTTGCTGCTGTTCTTCAGAGAGAATCAGAGGTTCTGCCGTCAGAACGGGAGCGACAGATTTCTTCCGGGTGCGTGTCTTTTTGAGAACCCCGGCAGGAATCATTGCTTTGACTGCATCATAATAAGTACAGAATGTATTTTCCCGAAGCCATGCCACAAGCCGAAGCTGTTCGGCGTTCAGGACAGAATCCTGTACTTCCAGAATTTCTTTTGTTCTGACTTCTGGTTTCTGGTCTGTAATTGCAAACACATATCCGATTTTCTGCCGGTTGCCTTTGCCAAACGGCACAAGAACAGCATCACCGGGACGACAGATTATGCCGTCCGGAATTCTGTAATGATAAAGAATATCAGCGGCATATGCCGAGCCGACATCCATTGCAATTGCTGCAAACTGTTCTGTCATTGCAGAACGTTCTTATTGTCAGCAGAAGCTTCGACAATTTTATACTCACCTTTTGCGAATTCGTCCACAGCAGTCTTGACGGGCTTTTCTTCGAGCGGTTCACCGTTCTTGTAGAGTTCGTCAGCGATTTCTCTTGCACGCTTGGCAACACCGATAACAAGAGAATAACAGCTTTCATTCTTAGTGATTAACTGTGTGATAGCTGGTCTTAACATAATAAATAACCTCCTGAATCCTATATAAATCAAGCCTGACGGCTGATTTTCAGTTCTTCGGCACGGACAACGGATTTAAAATCCGAAACCGCTTCTTCGAGAATGTCATTGACAATGCAGTAATCGTAATTGACTTTCATTTCGAGTTCTTTTCTGGCAGCATTAACACGTTTTTCAATTACTTCTGGTGTTTCTGTCCCACGATGTTCCAGCCGCTGCCGGAGTGTTTCAAAACTAGGCGGCGCAATGAAAATAAACTTTGCTTCCGGACAGAGTGTACGAATCTGCATTGCACCCTGTACTTCAATTTCAAGAATCACATGCTTGCCTTTTGCAAGATTTTCTTCGATAGGGGCTTTCAGCGTGCCATAATAATTATCACAGTACTGTGCATGTTCAAGAAATGCATTTTCTGCAATTAGTTTTTCAAACTCAGCTTTGTCGAGAAATCTGTAATTGACACCATTTTTTTCACCAGGACGTGGCTTTCGGGTGGTAGCCGATACAGAATAATAAAATTTTTCGTCTTTCAGAATCTGTCCTAAAATTGTACCTTTGCCGCATCCTGCCGGAGCAGAAACGACAAACAGAATGCCTTGCTGCATAATAAAAATAAACCTCCTGATTATTCAATATTCTGAATTTGTTCTCTGATTTTTTCAATTTCAGATTTCATATCCACAACGACAGCTGTGATTTCCACGTCCTGAATTTTAGAGCCGATTGTATTCACTTCCCGGTTCATTTCCTGTACGAGAAAATCCAGTTTTCTGCCAACGCTTTCTTTCTGACCAAGCAGATTTTTGAGCTGTGAGATGTGACTTTTTAATCTGACAGTTTCTTCATCGACAGCGGTTTTTTCAGAAAAAATGGCAGCTTCTGTCAGAATGCGCTGTTCATCAATAGCAGTACTCTGTAAAATTTCAGAAAGTTTTGTATAAAGCCGTTCTCTGTATTTCTGTGTCAGTTCGGGGGCTTTCTGCTCAATGAGATTTACCTGCGAGTTAATATATTCTGCACGGTTGCGGACATCTTCGGAGAGTTTCTCACCTTCGGTTTGGCGCATAGCTACAAAATTTTCCAGTGCCTGCTCGGTGACTTCCAGAACATCACGGCGGATTTCTTCTTCATCGTCCTGAATCTTTTCAACACGGAAAATATCAGGCAGATGCAAAAGACTTGCCCATTCCATCTGTGCAGGAATTCTGTTATCATATTCGAGATGATAAAATTCTCCTTCCTGTACAGTTTCATTATAATTCCGCATTGCTTCCAGATAGCCCCTGACAATTTCGTCATTGACTTTAATATCTGCCTTTTTGCCGTCAACAAGAGTAATCGTAACAGAAATTTCAATTTTTCCTCTGGAAACTTTTGTTTTGACAAGGGATTTCAGCTCTTCTTCCAGCCATGTATAATTTCTGGGGATACGGACAATCTGTTCCAAAAAGCGTGAATTGACAGATTTGATTTCCACCAGAATATCTCTGCCGTCAATTTGCTTTTGTCCACGTCCGTAGCCAGTCATGCTTCTTATCATAAAAAATGTCATCTCCTTTGCTTATATTCTTATCTGCATTTGCAGATAGTACATCCAATTATAATAGTATACCACATTCTGAGAAAAAAATCAAGAGAATTTCTCAATATTTTTCAGAATAGGAAATATGTTTTTTCTGTTTCTGCTTCCGGAAATATTTTTAGCAGAAAACACTTGTTTTTTTCTAAAATTTATGCTATAATAAATTCAGCACCGGGGATGATACCCATCACAAAAAACAATGTGCTATTTTTCAGGAGATGATTTTTATTTATAAAATTATTCTTGTCAAAAATGTTCTGAATCAGCAAATCGGCTTTACTTATCCGAAACGTGCCAGAGGTCTGGTAAAACATCATCGTGCCGAATGGCTTAATTCAGAATCTATCCGATTATTATACGCTCAGAAAGGAGAAATTTCCATGAGTCCGAAAGAAGCTTTACTTTCCGCTATTGACGAAATGTCCGATACCCAGATTCAGGCTCTGCTGGTGTTCTTAGATACGTTTCAGAATCATCCTGCACAGGTTTCCGTACCTGCTGCTGACCCTGTTCGTGCCGGTATGATGCAGACGCTTCAGGAACGTATGAACGTTCTGGATTATTCCAGTCCCAATGCCGAAAACATTCTGAAAGAACTTAAAGATATGCTTAACATGCTGCTGCGTGTGTAATGCATGAACTGCAACTTTCCGGGCATACTCTTTCTGTATCCTGTATACAGAAAGGAGCTGCATTTCATGAAAAAATATCCGCAGCCGGAAAAACCCGGAAAAGAACATTTCCCGTTTTCACAGGAAAAAAACGCACAGGGCGAACTTTATTGTGCTTCCCAGACCGAAATGACCGGTCTGATTCCTTCCGGACACCCTGACGAGGATGAACGTGACAGTTATCAGCACATTTTCCCCTACCTGCCACCATATCCGGATGGTACTCCCGCCTGAATTCTGAAAAAATTCGTCAGTCTTTTTTGTGATTCTGCAAAAAAGACTGATTTTTTCAAATTTTTTTCATTCCATCACTTGACAAAACTGATTTTTTGTGTTAAAATAATATTGCCGCATGTGTCAGGCTCTTACAAGTGCAGTTCTCTGCCGCCCGATGCAGCGAGTTTTTTCAGAAAAGGCAGGTGCAGAAAAATGTACGCAGTCATTGAAACAGGCGGAAAGCAGCTCCGTGTTCAGGAAGGTGATATCGTCTTCATCGAAAAGCTGAACGTCGCTGCTGATGAAACTGTGAATTTCGACAAAATCGTTGCTGTCAGCACAGACAATGGTCTGAAAGTAGGTGCTCCTTATGTAGAGGGTGCTGCTGTCAAGGCAAAAGTTCTTAAAAACGGCAAAGCTAAGAAAATCACTGTTTTCACCTACAAGCCCAAGAAAGGCGAAAAGCGCAAGATGGGTCACAGACAGCCCTACACTCAGGTGCAGATTGAAGCCATCAACGCATGATTCACGCTGTTTTTGAATCGGACAGCGGTACACTATGTACCGTTTCTGTCAAAGGTCATGCAGAATTTGCAGATGCGGGACAAGATATCGTCTGTGCAGCAGTTTCGTCCGCTGTTCAGCTGACAGCAAATCTGATTACAGACACCTTTCAGGAGAAAGCCGAAATCCTTGCAGAAGAAAATCATATTAAAATTTCTCTGAAAGAACCGGAAAAAGGAAATGCTTCCCGTCTTCTGGAAGGTCTCCTCACACATTTCAGCTTTATCGAGGAGGATTATCCCGGAACTATGAAAATTAAACTTACAGATTATGGAGGTGGAAAGAATGCTTAGAATCAGTATGCAGTTTTTTGCACATAAAAAAGGTATGGGTTCTACCAAGAATGGTCGTGACTCTGAATCCAAGAGACTCGGTGTCAAGCGTGCAGACGGTCAGTTTGTGACTGCCGGCAATATTATCGTTCGTCAGCGTGGTACACATATTCATCCCGGTGAAGGTGTCGGCCGTGGTTCTGATGATACTCTGTTCGCAAAGGTTGACGGCAGAGTGAAATTTGAACGCTGGGGTCGTGACCGCAAGCGTGTCAGCGTTTACGCCGACTAAGAATGTGAAACGCATGAAATCCCGGACTTTTCTCAAAAAGCTCGGGATTTTGTTTTGAATCGAAAGGGCTGAAAACTATGTTTGTTGATAAAGCCAGAATCAAAATCAAAGCCGGTGACGGTGGTGATGGTGCTGTCTCTTTTCACAGGGAAAAATATGTTGCCGCAGGCGGTCCTGACGGCGGAGACGGCGGAAACGGCGGAAATATCGTCTTTCAGGCAGATGATAATTTTTCTTCCCTGATTGATTTCCGCTATAAAAGAAAATATGTCGCCCCCAACGGCGAAAACGGCAGAGGAAACCGCTGTACCGGAAAGAGTGCAGAAGATTTCATCATCAAAGTCCCTCGTGGCACACTCATCAAAGATGCCGAAACGGGACGTATTATGGCGGATATGTCTGATGATGCACCGCATATTCTGGCAAAAGGCGGCAGAGGCGGCAAAGGAAATTCCAATTTTGCAACTTCTACCCGGCAGATTCCACGGTTTGCGAAACCTGGTTTTCCGGGAGAAAGTTTTGATGTCACTTTGGAACTGAAGCTGCTTGCAGATGTCGGACTGGTGGGATTTCCGAATGTTGGCAAGTCTACGCTGATTTCTGTTGTCAGTGCAGCAAAGCCGAAAATCGCAAATTATCATTTTACAACGCTGACTCCAGTGCTTGGTGTTGTCCGTCTGGATGAAGAGCGTTCTTTTGTCATGGCAGATATTCCCGGTCTGATTGAAGGCGCAAGCGAAGGCACTGGCTTGGGACATGAGTTTCTCCGGCATGTGGAACGTTGCCGCCTGATTCTGCATGTTCTGGATGTATCCGGTTCTGAGGGGCGCAACCCGGCAGAAGATTTTGAGAAAATCAATCATGAACTTGCCAATTTCAGCGAATCCCTTGCAGAATGTCCGCAAATGGTTGTTGCTAACAAGTCTGATTTGGCAACAGAAGAACAGATTGCAGAACTGAAAGCTTATATTACGTCAAAAAATCTGCCATTTTTCACCATTTCAGCAGCAGCAGCAGACGGCACAAAAGAACTGATGAACGCTGTCAGTGAAGCACTCTCGAAACTGCCGCCTGTTAAAATCTATGAAGTACAGCCCATGACTCCGGAAGACTGGGAAGCAAAATTTTCTTCCCGGCAGCAGTTTGAAATCGAAATCGAAGACGGTGTATATTATATTTCTGCACCTTGGCTTGAACCGATTCTCCGGACTGTCAATATGGAAGATTATTCTTCTCTCCAGTATTTTCAGCGTGTACTCCGCTCCAGCGGAATTATCGACAAGCTGGAAGAAATGGGCATTGAAGAAGGCGATGCCGTCAACATTTTCGGCTTTGAATTTGATTATATCAGGTAATGCCATGCAAAAATTATCAGAAAAAGAAGCACAGCAGTTCAGTCCACTGACACTTGCGTTTCTTGGTGACAGTGTCTATGAATTGATGATTCGCACAGCTATGACCATGCAGGGAAACACTGTCGTAAAAAAACTGCATGATGCAAAAATTCATCTGGTCTGTGCTGCCTATCAGGCAAGAGCCGCTGAACGGGTACAGTTTACCGAAAAAGAACAGGCTGTTTTTCAGCGTGGCAGAAATGCAGTCAGTTCCAGTGCCGTTCCCAAAAGTGCAGTTCCGTCAGACTATCGCAAAGCTACCGGACTGGAAGCTGTATTCGGCTATCTTCATTTATCCGGAAATACCGAAAGACTGGAAGCACTGTTTCAGGAAATCTGGAACATGCAGACAGAAATTCTGGAAAACAATAAAAATAATAAGGAGTGATTTTTCTCATGTCAGGACATTCCAAATGGCATAATATCCAAATGAAAAAGGGGATTAATGACGCAAAAAGAGCAAAAATTTTTACCAAAATCGGACGTGAAATGACTGTCTGCATCAAAGAGGGCGGTGCTGACCCGGTCAGCAATTCCAAGCTCCGTGACTTGATTGCCAAGGCAAAAGCCAATAACGTCCCCAATGACAATATCGACAGATTAATCAAAAAAGCTTCCGGCGAAGGCAATAAGAACAATTATGAATCTATGGTCTATGAAGGCTATGGTCCGAGTGGTGTTGCCGTTATCGTTGAGTGCCTGACCGATAACAAAAACCGCACTGCCGGTGATGTCCGCCATTATTTTGACAAGTTCGGCGGTAATCTGGGAACTATTGGCTGTGTGTCATTTATGTTCTCCGACAAAGGCATTGTTGTTGTCGAAAATACAGGAATTGACGAAGATACTGCTATGGAAGACTGCTTTGAATGCGGCGGCGATGACCTGACCGTGGAAGAAGATACAATTATTATGGAATGCGCTCCGGGTGATGTGCATTCTATGCGTGAGGCTCTGACCGAAAAGGGCTATCATGTTATTTCGGCAGAAGCAGAGAAAATTCCGGCGAATTATACACAACTGACAGATGAAGATGCCATTAAAAAAATGCAGCTTTTGCTTGACCATCTGGAAGAAAATGATGATGTACAAAACGTTTATCATAACTGGGAAATGCCGGAAGAAGAATAATCTGACATTTGAATAAGTGCAAAAAACATTACAGGAGGATTTGACATCATGCACAGTACAGGTATTTTCAGACGTGTAGACGGTCTGGGCAGATTTGTTCTGCCAAAAGAAATGAGAAAAAGTTTGGATATTAAACAGAATGATTATTTACAGATTTTTCTGGACGGCGATACAATTGTACTCCGCAAAAGTCAGGATATCTGCCTTCTCTGCGGAGCAACTGAAAATCTGACAGACTTTCATGACAAGCGCATCTGCCAGAAATGCATTGAAGAATTAAAATCACAGGATTGAACAGCAGCACCGGATTGATAAGCAATCCGGTGCTTGTTTGTTACTTGATATAGACTCTTTTCATTCTCTGGGGGGTGATGGGTTTATCCATTGCATTAGTTGCCACAGCAGCAATTTCATCAACAACATCCATGCCAGAAATTACTTTTCCGAATGCAGCATACTGACCATCGAGAAACGGTCCATCCTGATGCATGATGAAAAACTGAGAACCGGCAGAATCAGGATTCTGCGCTCTTGCCATGGAAAGAACACCTCTTTTATGGCTGATATTGTTCGGCACACCGTTTGCGAGGAATTCACCCTTGATATGCCAGCCCGGACCGCCAGTCCCTGTCCCCTGCGGACAACCGCCTTGAATCATAAAGCCGGAAATTACTCTGTGAAAAATCAGACCATCATAGAAGCCCTGCTTCACGAGTTTTTCAAAATTTTCACAGGAAATCGGTGCAACATCCGGATACAGTTCCAGTTCAATTTCTTTTCCGTTTTCCATTTCGATTACTACCATAATCAAAACCTCCATAGTTAAAATAATTCTATTGATTTGACATCTTCTTCCGTGATTGTCATCAAATCCTCATCTGTGACGGAAACCATCCCTGCAAGGCGGTTCGCCTGATTGGTGAGTGCTTTCTCGAAATAATTCCGTACATCACGACCATTTGCAAAACCAGGCAGATTTTTGTTTACCCGTTCTTCAAAAAAGGCAAGCGCACAGGCAGAAGCCTGTTCTGTAAGCCGGAAAAAAGCTTTGCTGCACATGCCGTTGAAAATATTCATCAGTTCTTCCGGTGTATAATTATCAAATACAATCTGTTTATTAAACCGGGAACGAAGTCCGGGATTAGAATCCAGAAATTCCTGCATCAGGTCAGTATAGCCGGCAACAATGACAATCAGATTGTCTCTGTGGTCTTCCATGGCTTTCAGGAGTGTATTGACCGCTTCTGTACCGAAATCATTTCCGCCTGTATTAGCAGTCAGCGCATAGGCTTCATCAATAAACAGAACACCACCGAGCGCATCTTCTATGACTTTTCTGGTTTTCATGGCAGTTTGTCCGACATAGCCGCTGACCAGTCCGGAACGGTCTACTTCCACAAGATGTCCTTTTTCGAGAACACCAACTGCTTTATAAATTTTTCCGAGCATCCGGGCGACTGTTGTTTTACCAGTACCGGGATTGCCTGAAAAAACCATATGCAATGATACTGAAGTCTGCGGCATATTACGTTCTGCACGGATTTTATGCACTTTCAGCAGATTAATCAGGCTGTTCAGTTCTTCCTTGACACTGGCAAGACCTGTCAGTTCGTTAAGATTTTGAAGCAGTTCTTCCAGAGAAATTTCTGTTTCTTCGGGTTCTTTTTGTTCTGGAGCAGCGTTTTCTTTTTGTTCCGGAATTTTTGCCGGACGTTCCATGCGCTGTTCCGGTCTGTTTTCTTCCGGCAGGGAGAATGGATTAATCCTGTCATGATGCATTTTCATCCAATTCCGGAGATATGCCGAACGGAATGCCCGCAGCCGCTGCATCAGTACACCAAGAGCCCTTGTTGTCCGGTCATCATTCTGAATATTTTCAGAAGTAATGAACTCCAGACCGAGTTCATCCAGAAATTCCAGAAGCAGAAAAGAAGTACTTCCATATTTTGCTTCATTCTGAATATCTGCTTCGGTAAATACTGCTAAAATACGATTTAGTATTGTAAAAATTTCATCTGCCGAAACCGGCTTTTCTTCCAAAAATTTTGCGATATACTCTTTTGTAAACGGAATTTTATGACAGTCACTGATAAGTCTGACTTCATAATCAGAGATATTCTTATCATTTCCAATCAGGTACAGCATAAACTTCATGACTGCAAACTGTGCATAATCCTTCAGCGGCATGTTAGAGCCTTTTGCCTGAAAGCCCTGTTCTTCATATTGTCCGCATAATTTATAGAGATATTGTAGTGTCTCATTTCTGGAACGTTTCAACGCATTCAGCTCCTTGATAATTATTTTGCACCTTTTCTCATAATCACAGCAGCAGCGGTCTTGAACAGCAGTGAAACATCCATTCCAAGACTTCTGTTTTTTATGTAGCGGATATCACTTTCCACCCATTTTTCAAACTCCATATCGCTTCTGCCTTCGGTCTGACAGATACAGGAAAGACCGCCTTTAACTAACAGCCGATTCATCTGCTCCGGGGTATATAGTACTACTTCTCTGGGAAGCGGCGGACGAGGACCAATCAAAGACATATCACCTTTGAGTACATTCCAGAACTGCGGAAGTTCATCAATAGAAGTTTTACGGATAAATTTTCCGATTTTAGTAATTCTGGGGTCATCATCACTTTTGAATGCCAGACCATCACTTTTATTTTCTTTCTGCACCTGTGCAAATTTTGCTTCTGCATCCATACACATAGAGCGGAGTTTATACATGCGGAACGGCTTGCCGTCTTTTGTCAGTCGCACCTGTGAAAAAATAGGATTTCCTTTATCTTCAACATAAATCAGCAGGCAAACCCCTCCCAGCGGAATCAGGAGAACCGTCAGTGCCAGAGCAGAAACAATCACATCAAATCCACGTTTAACAGCTTCATATCCTTTGCTGCCTGCCACTTTTACATTGCTGTATCGTAATGTTTCACGAACGCCTGTATACAAGAGATTCAGTGCATGACTATCAAATTCCAGAATCGGATAATCCGTTACACCCTCTGTTTCTTTCTGACCATTCTTTTCTTTTTCGAGCGTTTTCAGCATGACTTCTGTAATATCATCTTCTGTCAGCAGATTTTTCTTGAAAGACTTCTGATTCGGCATAAATACGCCCCCTTTTTCAGTGATTCATTTAATAGTATAACATTAAAACAGCAATCTGTCAAGTGATTTCATAATTTATTCATAGTTTCCGAAAGTCAGAACAAGATAACCATCTTTTCCGTTCCCAGAAATTTCATAGTCTTTGTTTTCAGGAACAGGCACATCTGTGCTTCCGAATGCTGCTGCCGGAACAAAATACATCTGCCATACTGTAGTATCATTACAGCACTGATACGGTTCTGCAACAGAATAATTCCGGAGTTCGTCCAGATATTCCAGAAAAGAAATATCCTGTTCCTTCATGACAGAAGCATGTAATTTCCCTACATAGCGAAAATGATAAGCAGCATCCGGAACGCTGTGAATAAAGCCGAAACGATATGCATTTTCTCTGAGCCATGCATCATTTTCCGACGTGACAGCAGAAATTGTGCCGTCTTCGTTTAAAAAAGCCAAATCCAGACAGAATCCTGTATTTCTGTCTGGAAGGTCATCCGGATAAAGTGCACCCTGCACCTGATAGGTCAATGTTGTACTGTAAACAAGCAGATTGGTATTGCCTGTTTCCTGCATACAGGCTTCTGCAAGCTGATTCATGGCTGTGACAGTCTCTTCCTGTATTTGCAATGTCATATCTTTAAGATGATAGATATCATTTTTATTTCTAAAATCTGTAAGATTCTGTGCAGCAGAACCAAATATGCCATACTGCACACTTTCTTCAGATTTTCGTTCTGTTGTATAACCTTCCGGCAGACCAGCAAGTGCAAGGCTGGCTTGCTGAATGATTTTTGTGTCTGTAGTTTCTTTTCGGAGCGGTTCAGAAACAGGAACAGCAGAAGTTTCTGTTTCTGTCTGTCGTTCGTCAATCAGTACAAGGTCAGACGGGTGGCGGAAGAAACGATAAATTTTATCACTGATGATAATCAAACCAAGCAGCAGCAATCCAGCAATCACAGTAATCCGGACTGCATTTTCTGATTTTGCTTTTCTTCTCATATCCACCTCCTGTTCCCGGAACGAAGAAATCAGGCAGCTGGTGCTAGTTCCTGTTGTTCCTGTACAATATCTGCCGACGGTGCGAGTGTTGCAGGCGGAATGTTTTCTGATTCTGCCGGAACACCTATTGCACTGCTGTACAGCTTAATGCAGTCATTGACAGGCTGATAGCGGTCTGTTCCTTTGGAAGTCACTACAATATAACAGCGTCCGTCATTGGTTTCGCCATAGCTTGCCAGACAGTGACCAGCTTCATCAGTAAAGCCGGTCTTTCCGCCCTTAATGGTAATGCCGGGGACTTCATGTCCATCCATTTTATTAAACATGGTATCAGAAAGATAAATCCCATCTGGATGATATTCTGTAGAAGAGGTTGTATAATGCGGTGTAGAAATAACTTGTCTGCACAGTTCATTCTGAAGGCAATATTCCAGAATCACAGCCATATCTGCCGCTGTACTGTAATGATTTTCATCATGCAGACCACTGCTGTTCATAAAGTGTGTATCTTTCAGTCCCAGTTCTTTGACTTTCTGATTCATCAGCCGGACAAAAGCTTTTTCAGAACCAGATACATAATAAGCCAGCCCGATTGTTGCATCTGCACCGGAAGGCAGTGCTGCACCATAGAGCATATCCAGCACCGTACACTGTTCACCAGCAGAAAAGCCTGCCATAGAGGCTTCCTGCGCCCAGCAGGACTCAATCACCTCTTCCTGCATTGTAAATGTATCATGAAAATCCTTAATATTTTCAATTGCGACAATAATTGTCATTAACTTTGTCATAGAAGCCGGATACATGCGTACATTGCCGTTTTTTTCGGCAAGAATTTTATGCTGATTGCAGTCTACCATAACAGCATATTTTGCATCAAGGACATCACCTTCCCATACTGCTGTATTTTCATCTTCCTGTGGATATTCCACAAGCGGGGGTGGTTCTGTCGGGGGTTCTGTGGGAGGTTCTGTCGGGGGTTCTGTTGCCGGTGGTTCTGTTTCTGTTTCCGTTTCGGTCACAATTTCCGCAGATAATTTTCCTGATGCCGGAGTAGTCAGCAGATGTACAATCCCATACACACCCAGAATTGTAATAATCAGCATCAGAAACAGCAGTATCATTCCCGCAGCAGAGACTCTTCTGCGTTTTCTTTTTTTTGTTGTTGACACTTTATTGTTTCCTCCTATTACATGAAAAAATTAATCGTTCTTTTCTATTATAACTCTTTTAAAATAAAAAGTCAATGAATTTTCGATATTTTTCTTATTTCATAGCGAAACTTAAATTTTCCTGAATTTTTTGAAATTTTTTTGTTGATAAGTCTTGACAAATCCGGAGAAGTATGCTATAATATTATAGTTGTATCGTACTACTGTCTAAAGTAACTGATGGGCTACTGTTACAAATTTTCATAAAATGCGAGGTGAAAGAGAAATGAAAAAGGACATCCATCCTACACTGTACAAAACAACAATTACATGCCACTGCGGTAATGTCATTGAAACACAGTCTACCAAGCAGGATATCAAGGTGGAAATTTGCTCCAAGTGCCATCCGTTCT
>DJXC01000203.1 GCA_002449575.1 Ruminococcus sp. UBA7014 | reverse complement strand
CGGCATAGCAGTCAGCTCCTGTTCAGAAAAAATAGCTCATGCTTATCATAACACAGAATTCTGAGAAAGTCAAGAGAAAAAAGCCCTGCTGACAGAGCTTTTCTGCATTTTATTAATTACAACAAATAAACTGCCACTGACAGTCATTGCAGACAGCAGAAAGTCTTCCCTGTTCCAGAATATGCAAAAATACAAGCTTCTGAAATACTTTCCATGGAAGAATCTGATTTTCATGCAGTCCGCAGAATTGCAGAACCCGTTTGTCATACAGCAAAACTTTCTGTTCACTTTTGCAAATGCCGTTCCGGTGATGCGGACAGGCTGAACAGATGCTGTCCGGGTGCAGAACAAGCCTGATGTCCGGATTCTGACTGTTCAGACAGTTTATCATGAATGTCATGTGCTGGACAAACTCAGGACTATAGCCTTTTCCTTCAAAAAAAGCGGTGCATAAACCGTGATGCGGTCTGATTTCAGAATTTGACATATTTTTTCAGTCTGTCAGAGATACCTAGTGCAAGTGCAAGTTTCAGAACATTTGAACCTAAAAATGGTGTTACGCACCATGCAAGAGCCTGTCCAAGTGTCACAGCTTCCACCTGTCTGGTATAGACATACATAAACCATGCTGTCCCCAGTACATAACACAGTACTGTACCAAGCACCAGCGCAGTCAGGCGCATCCATAATTTTTCATGATGAGGCAGTTTCTCAAATGCCCAGTAAACAGCCGCATTTGCCAGAAAGCCGATAATATAGCCCCCTGTTGTGCCGAGAATACTTCCCAGTCCGCCGGAAAATCCTGCAAAAACCGGTACACCTGCCGCACCCAGCAGAATATACGTCAGCACAGCAAAAAATCCTCTTTTTCCGCCTAAGCACTCCAATGCACAATAAATCGCAAATGTCTGGAGTGTAAACGGCACTGCCGTCGGAATCGAAATCCACGAGCAGACTGCTATTAAAGCGGCAAACATTGCCATAAATGCCAAATCTTTGGCACTCCAGCCGGATTTACTGATTTTCATTTCGTTTTCTTCCTGTACAGCAACAGCTTGTGACATAAAATAAAACCTCTTTCTGTTTCAGATTTTTTAGATAGCAGTTTTATTATAACATAATCTTTCTTGTTTGTCAACTGCATTTTTATATCAGGTTGACAATCAGAAAATTATCCGGAAAAAGCCTTGACAAATTCCGGATTCTATGGTATAGTTAAAGATACAAGTACAATTGTTTTTTGTACACGGACGATTTGACACATGGGAGGTCTTTTGTGTGGAACATCAGCTCATTGTGGTAGATGCCTCTGTTCTGCCGGATGTAATCAACAAGGTGCTGGAAGTCAAGAAGCTGTTGGCAAATAAAGAAGAAAAAAGCTCCGCAGCCGCATGTAAGCGTGTCGGCATTTCCAGAAGTGCATACTATAAATATAAAGACTGCGTTTTTTCTTACGAAGACAAGCTGACACAGCGAATCATGAATTTACATGCGGTACTCCGTGACGAAGCCGGCGTGCTTTCCAGTGTACTGTCTGCGCTCTATGATTTAGGTGCGAATATCCTGACTGTCAACCAGAATATTCCCATTGACGGTGCAGCGGCAGTGACATTCTCTATCCGGCTGGGAAATGGTCTGCAATCCCCCGTTTCCTTACAGGAAGCCCTGATGCAGATTGACGGCGTTGTGGATGTCAAAATCCTGTCCGGAGAATAATAATCAAGTTTCAATCAGAAGGAGTTTTTAAGATGGAAAAATTAGCGGTTCTGGGCTGCGGTGTTGTCGGCTCAGGTGTAGTAGAACTGTTCGAGAAGAATAAGGCAATCATCCAGAAACGATGCGGAAAAAAAGTCGAAATGGGATATATCCTTGACCTGCGTGATTTTCCTGACAGACCCTATGCCAATAAGCTCGTCAAAGATATCAAAGTGATTCTGGACGACCCGGATGTCACTGTTGTTGCAGAATGCATGGGCGGCATCAACCCGGCTTTTGATTTTGTAAAATCCTGTCTGGAAGCCGGAAAAAGCGTTGCCACTTCCAATAAAGAATTAGTCGCTGCCAAAGGCGATATTTTACTGAAAAAGGCAAAGGAACATAACTGTAATTTCTTCTTTGAAGCCAGTGTCGGTGGTGCTATCCCGATTATCAGACCGCTGCATAAATGCCTTGCTGCAAATGAATTTTCTGCCATTGCCGGCATTCTGAACGGTACGACTAATTTTATCCTGAACAAGATGATTAAAGAAAATATGGATTTTTCTGCTGCTCTGGCACTTGCACAGGAAAAAGGCTATGCAGAAAAAGACCCTACTGCTGATGTAGAGGGCTATGATGCCTGCCGTAAAATCTGCATTCTGTCTTCTCTGGCATTCGGAAAACATGTTTATCCGGAATCAGTTTATACTAAGGGTATCCGTGATGTAGAACTCAAAGATACTAAATTCTGCGGTCAGCTCGGCTATGCCATCAAGCTGATTGCAAGAGTACAGAAGCTTGAAAACGGAAAAATTCTGCCTGCTGTCATGCCAATGGCTGTTGAAGAAGATAATCTTCTGTCACAGGTCAATGGTGTGTACAATGCTGTAATGGTACGGGGCGACGGTATCGGAAAGGCTATGTTCTACGGTCGTGGTGCTGGCAAATTCCCGACAGCAAGTGCTGTACTTGGCGATATGATTGAAGAACTCCAGCTTGACCACACAATCCCCTCCCAGACATGGGAAAATGTTCACGATAATGACTTTATCGAAAATTTTGCTTCTTTCTCTGCAAAGTA
>DJXC01000134.1 GCA_002449575.1 Ruminococcus sp. UBA7014 | reverse complement strand
AACTGGGAAGGTCTGAGCTTTGAAACTCTCGATGCTATTAACAAGAGAGTCAACGAAGGCAGAGAAACTCCCATGCCTCTGGTACTGCACGGCGGTACAGGTATCCCGGACGACCAGATTAAAAAGGCTATCTCTCTCGGCGTTGCAAAAATCAACGTGAATACAGAGTGCCAGTGGGCTTTCCAGGAAGCTACCAGAAAATACATCGAAGAAGGCAAGGATAAGCAGGGTAAGGGTTTCGACCCCAGAAAACTGCTCGCTCCCGGCTTTGAAGCAATCAAGGCAAAGGTAAAAGAAAAAATGGAACTGTTCGGTTCTGTTGGTAAGGCTAACGACTAATTTTTACCATTGTTTTTGTATGATTTTACAAGAATCTCCTGCTGTGTGGAAAACAGCAGGAGATTTTCTTGAATTATTTTCCCCACCCTTGACAAATGTGCTGAAATGTGTTATAGTTAAGTAAGCTTGCAGAATGATTAATTTAAAGAAGGGATTTTTATTATGAATCATAATATACCGAATCAGAAAGAAACAAATAGAGCAGCCGACAGCAAAAAATTTTTCCTGCCGCTGACTGTTTCTGCGCTGGCGGTAGCTGTGGCAGGGGGATGCCTGATTGCTTGCTTGAATCATACAGAATCTTCTGTAACGAAACTGGAACAGGAAACTTCCGAAACTGTGGCAGAATCCAGAATTGTGGAAACTAATCTGCCGGCGGCAGCTTCTGTACAGACAGAAATTTCGGATATGATTTCAGAACCTATAAAAGAAACTGTTCCAGAATCTATTCCGGAAATCATTACGGAACAGGAAGTTATAAATTCCGAATCCGTTTCTGAAGAAATTACCGTTTCTGAAACAGAGCCAGAAACAACAGAAACACTTTCTGCTTCTGAACAGGAAACCCCGATGACAGATGAAATTTATACAGAATCAGAAAGCACTACTACTGTTACTACACCAGAACATACTTCAGTTGTTTCTGCTTCCGTAGAAGAAACGACAGAAGCTGTACCAGAAACTTCTGTACAGGAAAGTGTTAAAAATTATCGTGAGGTTTTGGAACATATTTTTCAGTATCGCAGTTTTCAGGATGATGTGTTTGAAGTACTGAATGAATCAGATATTTCGGAAAATGAATTTACTGTTTATGATATTGATAATGACGGAAAAGATGAACTGATTGTGCGGTGGTCAAATACTGCTGTCTCTTCTGTGACGGCTGTTATATATGGTTTTGATGATGAGGGAAATATTTATCGGAAGCTTAAAACAACTCCATATCTGCGTTTTTACAGTAATGGGATAATTGAAGCCAGTGCTTTGCACAGTTCCGGCATTTCCGGAAATTTTTGGGCATATAGTCTGTATGATTATGATACTGTTTCCGGATATTATCATGAGGCTGGTTATGTAGATGCATGGAATCGGGAAGCTATGGAAGACAATGAATATGAACAGGAATTTCCGGCTTATGCAGATGTCAGCGGCAGTGGTTTCGTTTATTTTATTTATCCTCCCGGAACAGATGCGTCGGCATTTGTTGCTGACCCTTTGGATTTTACCGAATATCAGACATGGCATACTTCTTATATCGGTGCAGCAACTGAATTAAATCTGCCCTTCCGAAAACTGACAGAAGCAAATATTGCTGAAGTAGAATAATGTGATTTAGTACAGAATTGTATTGTGTAAAAAGAAAATAAAAGCCTGAGAAATTCTGACTTCTCAGGCTTTTCCTTTATTCCGGAAGTACGTCTTCAACAACCGCTGCTGGTTCTGCCGGAATCGTTTCCGGAATCACTGCCTGTTCTGCGGCAGTCTCCGACGGTATTGTTTCTGTAATAACCGGAACTGTTGTTTCTGGCATTGCCGGAACAGTCGTTTCTGATGGTATTCCAGTTTGCTGTGTAAAGCTGTCGAACGAAATCAGCAGATGATAGCACGGCAGAGAAAATTCTGCGGGAATGCCGGTATCTGTAAAGGTCAGTGTATAACTGCCTTCTTCAATCGCCCCTTCACAGATGATTTTATTTTCATCAGCTTTTCCGGTCAAATCCGGAGACAATGCCATATCATCAATAATATTCATCAAATCTTCTAATTCTGTACGGATTGCCTGTGCTGACTGCGGAACGGAAAACTCCAGTCCTTTGTAAGAAGCCTTGACTTCATCATCCAGAAAATCAAGCTGGACTCCGGCAAGTGTCGGCGGCTCGCTGAATACGACACACCATGCATCTGTGCCATACCGGGTCAAAGTTGCCTTGCTTTCCGATTCAGCACTTGTAATGCTGATTTCTGCTGTAAATCCACCCGTCATGGGATTGGCAATCTTTCCGGGTGCAGTCTGAACGACAGTACATCCTGTACTGAACAGCAGCGCATTCAGGCTGACAACTGCAAAAATACGCTTCATATGCTTGACATAATACATAGAAATCATCACCTCAGAAAATAATTCTGTTGCCGTTCCTGTATTTTTGCAGATAATTATAATTATAAAATATCCTGTAATGAACGAATCAAATCCTGCGGAAGCAGACAGCGGTAGGGCAAATGTTCTGCGGCGGCATCTCCTGCGGCGGCATGAACTGTCACTGCTGTGCAAGCTGCTGTATACAGAGAAAGCCCTTGTCCGGCGAAAGCTGCTGTGATTCCGGCGAGAACATCACCACTTCCGGCACGAGCCATACCCGGATTTCCCAGATTGCAGACGGCGGTTTTTGTTCCGTCTGTAATGATTGTTCCTGCACCTTTCAGAATGACTACAGATTTTGTCAGTTCTGCCAGTCTGTGCGCTGCCGAAAATCTGTCTTTCTGAATTTCAGAAATTTCACAGTGCAGAAGTCTTGCAGCTTCTCCGGCATGAGGGGTGAGGATAGTTCGTCCTTCCGGTATTAATTCTATGCAGTCTGATATACAGTTAAGACCATCTGCATCCAAAATAATGGGACAGGAACTTTCCGAAAATAAAAATTTTATCAGATTTTTTGTCGAATCTGTCACCCCCATGCCGCAGCCAAGGAGTAAGGCGGTTTTATTTTTTAATGCCTGTGATAACATTTCATGGTTTTCAGCATTCAGAAAGAAGCCGTCCTTGTCTGTCTGCAACGGCAGACACATCACTTCCGGCAGAGTGACAGAAATTGCTGTGAGTGCCTGCTCTGCAGAAGCACATGTCAAAAGTCCTGTACCGCTCCGCATAGCCGCTGTGACGGCTAATATGCAAGCCCCTCTCATCCGGACACTTCCGGCGACTGTCAGTATATGCCCGAACTGATTTTTATAAGCATCTCTGCTGCGACAGGGCAGATGATTCAGTACTTCCGGAAGTGTCAGCCTGTGAACAGTTTCGATTTCCTGAAATGCGCTTTCCGGAACGCCGATATCAGCAACATGAATTTCACCACAGAATTTTCTGAGCGGATACTGACTCATGCCGAGCTTTTCTGCACCGAATGTCACAGTATCATAAGCATCAAATGTGCCGGGGCTGACTGTTCCTGTTGTGCCGTTTCCGCCGCTGGGGATATCACAGGCAACCCGGATTTGTTCTTCATGACCACTGAACAGTTTCTGAATTTTCTCCGGAAGTTCGCCACGAAAGCCTGTGCCGAAAATGCCGTCTATTAAAACTTCGGCATTTTCCAGAAAGCTGTCCGGTTCAGATTTTATCATAATTCCGGCTTTTATGGCTCTGTTACGGGCATTCTGTGAAATTTTCGTTTTCGGTTCTCCCATCGGTGCAAGAATTTCAATCCGCTTGTGATAAAAATTCAGATAATAGGCGGCAACGTAACAATCTCCGCCGTTATTGCCATTCCCTGCCAGAAACAGAAAACTTTCACAGTCGCCATAATTTTGTATTAGGAAATCAGCAAGCGCATGTCCGGCACGTTCCATCATCTCAGAATAAGATACACCGGATACATCAGTTAATTTTTCAAGAATCTGCATTTGTTTTGGAGTTACTAACATAAAATATCATTCCTTTCTGATTCAGAACAAGCCCTTTCTGATAAGAAAGGGCTTAATTTCAGTGTTTGTTCAGTTTGCTTTTCAGTTCTCTGGAAAGAAATGGTTCAAGAGCTTCCCGGAAATTGGAATCCGGATTGAAGTATAGGCAGCATTTGCCATAGTCCGGATGCTCGAATTCAGCATAGTATTCTTCTGCGTCATCATTTTCTCCCATAAGCGAAAAGCCTAATGCTGAAAATGTTGTCACAGAAGTATCTGTCTGTTCTTCTTCAGGGCAAGTGCCTGCTTTTCCGTAAACGGTAAAAGCCTTGACCTCAATGCTCAGAAGCTGTTTTCTTTTTGACTGTCCGAGAATCTTGTCAATATCGAGCGTGCCGTTGGTACAGGAATATTCATATTCCACATTGAGCATTTTCAGAAAATACCAAGCTCCCCAGATGGCACAGACCGGCAGAATGATTGCCAGTGCAAAGCCCATCGCCACCAGAACCAGCGCAATCACCGTAACTGTGACGGCAAGCACTATCACACATGCCCGTTTCATGGTATCTTTCGTAGAATCTTCTTTTTTGACAAGCTGTTCAGCAAATTTATCCATGCAGAATGCCCCCGGATGATAAGAATTTCCCCGAATTTTAAGAGGGGATATTCTTATTTTAGCACATTTTGCCGAAAATAGCAAGTGTTTCTGAAAAATTTAAAAACTCTGCATGATGTCGCTGACTTCTTTTCGTTTCGGAGCGTTCGGAGTTCCGTCTGCATAGCCGAGTGCAATCAGGGCGGAAATGCTTTCTGTTTCTGGAATATTCAGGATAGTTCTGATTTTTTCTTCATCAAAAATACCCATGATGAGCGTTCCGAAACCTCTGTCATAAGCAGTCAGGCAAAACGTCTGACAAGCAATGCCAGCATCAAATGACTGCCAGTGTGTGCCTTTGGAAGTTGTGAAAGTGCCGTCCGGATTATAGCCGGAAATGCCGTCCACAGTTGTCTGGACTACCAAAGCAGGCGCACCCTGAATATTCAGTTTGTTTTTGGAAAAATCACATGTGCCTTTTTCAGCAATCTGATTTTTCAGTTCCGGATTCAGGATGACATAGAATCTTGCTGTCTGAGAATTTTTCCATGTCGGTGCAAATCTTGTCAGTTCGATAATTTTTTCGATTTCTTCTTTTGTGACAGGTTTGTCAGAATATTTTCTGATGCTTCTTCTGCCTTTGAGTACTTCTGTAAATTCCATGATAAAAATCCTCCTAGAATATTAATTTTTTCATTTCTGATTCTTGTTTCAGAATTTTCTGTGCCAATCTGATTTGATTCCGTGTCCGGATAAGGTTCTGTTCCGGATAACTGGTTTTAAAATAGAGATTCCCTTGCAGATAGTCTGTCAGGTATCGGACGGCTAATTCAACAGTCACTGAAAATATTGACGGAATCAGCAGTTCTCTTTCTTTCGGAGTATAGTCTGTCTGAGAGAGCCAGCCAGAAGAAAAGGCTTTAAATTTCGTCATATTCATGCCCACTTTTGACAAATCCGGTTCAGAAGAACTGGTATCTGATGCGAATGAACGCACAGCATCACCGAAATCATAAACTGCCATTCCGGGCATGATGGTGTCCCAGTCAATTACGGCGGACGGCTGCCCTGTTTCGGAATCAAACAGCAGATTGCTGCATTTCATGTCGTTATGTGTAACCCGTAAAGGTATCTGGTTTTTCTGATACACATCGCAGACATAACAGGCTTGTTCCTGCCATTCTTTCAGGATTCTGAATTCCGGCAGGTCAGAATGCAGAGAAAGCAGTTTCTGAAAGTAAACTCTTGTATGATGAAAATCAGGAATAACCTGTTTCAGCATTCCGGCATTCATGCCAGAAACCTCTTTCTGAAATCTGCCGAATGCTTCACCGGCTTTCTGTACCTGATACAGATTTTCACAGGATTTCAGGCTTCTTCCGCTGACAGCATCCATCACTCGCCAGCCCTGAAAAAAATAACTGCCGGAAGGTGTCTGATAAAAATGCAAAATTTTTCGTTCCGGAAAATGAAAATGCAGATATTCCGCAGTTCTGCGGATATTCTGCATCACATCTTCCGGATTTCGGAAAACATGTGTGTTCATCTGCTGAAAAATATAATTTTTCCCGGTATTCAGATGAACCAGACAAGTAATATGAATACTGCCCTCTGTGAGAAGATGAAAATCCGTGATTTCCCCTTGCAGCCGGAATGCTCTCTGGACAGATAATAAAATTTCTTTCATAATAATTTTACTTTATGATAAATAATATGCATTTTTGGATTTGTCAGCACAGTGCCATCACGGTGATAATGACCGGAATACCACTGTGTATAGGTCATCTTCTGATTGATTTCTTCAAAAAAATCAGTCAGTGCATTATCTGGATAGATGCTGTTGTCGCCGAATAACTGATGCTGTACACTCGTTGGCAGACAGTGTGTAATGACATAATCAACCTGCATGCGATGTCCAAGCAGATTTGCTCTTGCTTCACGCATTTCCTTTTCAGAAGGGATTTCCTGCGGCCACCAGCTAATGCCCTGAATGCGAAATTGTTTGTCATAGCTTTCTGCTCCCCCCATCGTGAAAAAGCTTTTTCCGTCAATTTCGTATACCTGACCACGCATGAGCTGTATGACACTTTGTGAAATCCGCCGGATTTTTCCGCCGTGCCAGTTTTCGACAGGATAGAGCAGCTCCAGAAGGTCAAAATTTTCATGGTTGCCGTCAATAAACAGTGTTGTGAATGGTCTGTCTTCCAGCCATTGCTGAAGCTGTATTTCTTCTACCGAACTATCCCAGATAAGTCCGAAATCTCCGGCAATAATTAAATAATCTTCTTTTGTCATCATGTCAAATAATTCTTGATGTGCTGTTGAAAGGCGTTCAATATCTTCCACACTTCGCAAACCATGAATATCGCCTGTGACTAAAAACATAATGTATGACCTCCTCCCTGATTTATTTTACCATTTTATCCAGTTCATGTCAAGCGATTTTGAAAAAAATTGTGCAGAATATTCAGCCTATGACAGAAAAACCCTCTCAGATACAGTACCAAGAGGGTTTTTGTCATGTAAAACAAGTTTCTGCTTACTGAATCTGATACATACGGTTGCCGCCGTCACGCTTTGCGGCGTGAAGTGCAGAGTCCATCTTCATCAGAAGAGTATTTACATCTAAATTGTCACTGGGAAGATAGTGATACAGGCTGGAGGAAACTGTTGTCTGGACAGGAATATTTGCCACAAGTGTCGGCTGACCAATACCCTGACGAATCTGTTCGGAAAGCTGCTGTGCCTGAAGGTCAGATACATGTTCATAGAATACCATGCAGAATTCATTGCCGGTGATATTGAACATTTCGGCATATTCGGAATATTCTGATTTCAGTCTTTCTGCAATAGTGGCAAGATATTCATCGCCGAATTCATAGCCGTACATGTCGTTAATCATGCGGAAGTTGTCAATATCAAATACTGCAATATTGAACTGGGCGTTGCCAATAAGCTGGGAAAGGCTTTCATCAAGGGCGTATCTGTTTTTCATACCAGTCAGAATGTTAGTCATAGCAGAGTCCATGAGCTTCTTTCTGGATTTTGTCAGACGGTTGCTGGCTTCGGTAATTTCCTGCTGCTTCTGACGCATTTCCAGAATAGAGTTAATCTGATTACGTCCAACAAAAAACAGGAAGATGACAGTAAAGACAAGCAGGATTAACAGGGAAGTCTGCGCCCAGCCACGGATACTTGCTGCCTGATGGTCAAGTTCTTCACCTACTTTAGTACCGATTTCAACAGTTGCCTGAAGCATTTCGGCAGCAGTAACCTGAAGTGTTGCAAGTTCCTGGTTATAGATATTCATACCATCTTCATGGGTCAGTGTGCCAAGCTCGGCATTGACATCGTTGATTTTTCTTCTGTAAGCAGAGATTGCATATTCTGCATGAGTGAATCGTCTTTTCAGGTCATCGGATTTGTTTTCATTTTCTCTTTTATAGTCTGCAATGCCTTTGTCAATATTCTCAAAGTCACTCTTAATATTTTCGACAACTTCCTGAGAAACTCGCTGGAGTTCAGGAGTATCCAGAGATGCTACCAGCAGGAGAACGTTTTCGTTCACATTATCAAAATTTGATTGGATTGAAGAAATTGTCTGTACAGATTCCAGATTGCTTTGCATAGTATTGCGGACATTTCTGTAAACTCTGTCCTGTACTACCATGTTAATCAAAGTGACAATCACAATTACCATACCTACAATACCGTACATACGGCTTACACGTCTGATTTCCTTGTCTCGCCTCAGATTCAAGTCAAAGGCTCTTCCTTTTTTTGCCATTCAAAAAAACTCCTCTCTGATGAATTAATTATTGATAAGGAACTGAATATCATCATCATTGATATTATCAGTTGTGACCAGTACTACACCGGTATCTACCAAAGAAGGAACTGGTTCACCCTTTGCAAGGTCAATTGCATATCTGACACCAAGATAACCCATATTGTAGGGATTCTGAACCAGTGTTGCATTCAGAATGCCTTTGTTTAAATAAACATCAGCCGAAACGCCGTCAATATCAAAATAGTCAAATCCAATAACATGAACTTCACCCTGTTTGATAGTGCCGTTTTCAATCAGTTCTGAGACGGCTTCACAAGCACCGGCAGTGCCTTTGCTGTTGGTAGCAAAAATCAGGTCAACATTTTCTTCTGTAATCAGTTTCATAGCCTGTTCTTTAGAAACATCAGGTTTGCTTTCACCATCAAGCTGTTTTACAATTTTTATTTCAGAGTAAGACTGCGGTTCTGACTTTTGTGTTTCTTCGGTTTCGGCAGAATCACCATTTTTTGTGGTTTCCTGTTTCAGGGAGTTATTCTGTTTTGAACCAGCACCGGCAGCAAATCCCGGAGGGGTGCCAGGAACTTTACCAGAAAGTTGATTTGTAAATCCTTCGCACCGCTGGGAAGCAGTTGTTGCATTGCCGTGATAGATGATACCAATATTGCCTTCATTATTCAGCAGTTCAGCAGCATATCTTGCAGCACTTTCACCAGCATTGACATTCATTGTGCCGATATAGGATTTTCGCTCTTCATAATTTACATCAGAATCGATAGTGATAATATAAATTCCGGCATCAGTAGCAGAAGTAAGGACTTCTTTTTCAGCATCCGGGTCACAGGCAGCAAGGACAATGGCATCTACTTTCTGTGAGATAGCTTCTTTAATCAATGCAATTTGTTTCTCAGCAGATTCTTCGTCAGGACCTGTGTAAGTAATATTCACACTGTCTCCAAATTCAGCTTTAATGTCATTGCAGGCTTTTTCTACTGGTTTCCAGTAAGTGGATGATGTATTTTTGATAATGACACTGATATTATAAGTTTCTTCTGTTGTATTGGCAGATTTTTGGCATCCTGTCATTGGCAGCACAGCGCAGACAAGAAGCCCGGCAAGAGCTGATTTTAATATTCTGGATTTTTTTCTTACCATTCAAAAATTCCTCCTTGGGCTAAATTGATAATCATCTCTTTGTTATTTTATTGTTGGATTTATCAGAAAACGAATATCTTCATTATTCAGATTATCCTTTGTCACAAGTGTAACACTGGTAATCAGTTCCGGCGGAAGCAAATCAGTATCTCCCTTGATGGCAGAATCGGCATATTTTACGCCAAGATATCCCATATTATAGGGATTCTGCACGATTGTGCCGGAAAGCGTACCATCTTCAATATAAGCCACTTCTTTATCAGAAGCATTAAAGCCGATTACTTTTATTTTTCCAGTTTTTCCGGCTTCTGCAATTGCATCACAGATACCAGTTGTACTGTTTTCATTTGTGCCATAAATCAGCTTGACATCGGGATTTTCTTTCAGGATTGCCGCAGTCTGGAGCTTTGCAGTTTCCAGGTCATTATCGCAGTATTTTACAGCAACAATATGGTATTTGTCATCTGTAATCTGTGCCGATTTTTGTGTACCATCTCCGGCATCTATCTGTACTTCTTTCTGCATTTTTTCCAGTTCAAGTTCTTCTTTAAAGCCCTTGATACGTTCTGTGGCAGTCTGGGATTTTTCTACATGTCCGATAATGGCGATATTACCGCCTTCCGGCAACTGTACTTTGACTTCACGGGCAGCAACTGCCCCTGCCGAAACATTGTCCGAACCAATATAAGAAAGTCTGCCGTCATAGCTGACATCTGAATCAATGGTAATCACAGGTATTCCTTTAGCAACAGCGTTATCCAGTGATACATTCAAACCATCTACATCATTAGGTGCAATAATAATTGCTTTCACACCACTGTCAACAGCTTCCTCTACCATTTTTATCTGGTCATTCAGCATAGTATCATTTGCTGTTGCCTGATAATTAATTGTGTAGTTCAGTTCATTGCCTCCATCTTCTGCACCGCTTTTGACGGCTTCCCAGAATTGTACCCCTTGTGCTTTACAGATAACAGCAATTTCGCCGCCTTCTGTACTGGAAGCCGAACCCTGTGAACAGCCTGTCAGACATAAAGAAAGTGTCAGTGCAGTTAATGCAGTATACCAGATTTTATGATAATATTTTTTACGTTGCATATCAAAAATCCTCCTCTCTTGAAAGATAAATAGAAACAAATAAAATTCCACACTTTTTTGCCGTGCAGTCATATTCATTTTTTATTATAGCATATTTCTTTCAGAAATACAAGTGCTAAATATGACGAAAATAAAACAGAATTTCTGTCTATTTTTCCCCGTCCGCTTTCCGGGAAAAATTTCTTTGGTGCGATATGCAATATTTTAGTTCTGAATTTTTGTGAGAAACGGAAAATTTCAGAAAAAGAATCCAGAATCTATTGACAATTCGGTGAACACATGTTATAATTTTAATAAATGTGTATTAAATATACAGCGGATGGACAATCTGTCTTCACAAGGATTCCTGCTTTTTCAGGAAATCCAGTTCTGCAAAAAATGGAATGGAGGATATATCTTTATGGTCAATGTAGCAGGCTTTGAAAACACTATCGCTGTCAGCCAGAAACTCAAAGGCATGGTTCAGCAGTTCGGAGATGAAATTCTGAACAATCCGGACAAATTCGTTTCTTTGATGAATGACTTTATTCCGGAGTACGAAAAAGAACGCCGCCTTCTGAAAAATGTTGTCAAAAGCGATGTGCTGACAAAAATGAGAAGAAGCGATAATCAGAATATCGCTGAAATGAAGGCAAAGGAATATATGATGAACGAAATGTTCCTCTCAGAAGGTGCAGTTGAGTTTGTCATGGTATGCTTTACCTATCTGCTGGACTGGAATTATGAAACAACTATGCCGGAACAGGGTGCTGTTGCCGCACCAGCGCAGGCATTCCAGCCGCAGCCTCAGTATACAGCCGCACCGAATCCGTTCGGCGGCGCACCAATGGCAGGTTATGCACCGCCTCCGCAGCCGCAGGCAGTGATGCCTCAGGCAGCTCCGATGCCGCAGGTACAGGCAGCCGTTTCACCGATGCCAGCTGCTGCGCCGATTGCTGCTGCACAGCCGGAAGAAAATCCGGTTATCTTTTCCGCTTCTGATGCTGCCCGTTCCCGTTTGCGTGGTAATGTGAAAGTAGCCCCTGGTTATACTATGCTGGATAACTTCTGCTTTGACGGCTTCAGCTTTATGAAAAATATTGAGCTGCCGACAACACTTATCACAATCGGCGATTATGCATTCTCAGAATGTAAGCGGCTTAAATCTGTGACACTTCCGCCGAGTGTGCGCATTATCAGACAGGGTGCTTTCAGTTCCTGCGGTAAGCTGACAAGAATCAATATCCCTTCCGGAGTAACAGAAATTGCTGACAATACATTTGAATTCTGTCACAATCTGGAAATTGTCGAACTGCCTAATACTATTATGAGTATCGGCAACGGCGCATTCCAGGGTTGTGAAAGTCTCAGAAAACTCTTTATTCCGGAAAGCGTGAGAGAAATTGCAGACGATGCTTTCAAACAGTGTTCTTATCTGACAATCAAGTGCTATGACAAATCTTATGCTCACAAATTCTGTTCAGAAAATGGTATTAAGACAGAAATTATCAGCAAAAGCGGCTTATTCTGATAACTTCTGACTCCTGAACGGAAATACAGAAATAATCGCTGTGCTGTTTATAATTTTAGTTTCAGAAAGGGATGAGTTCAAATATGGTTGAACTGCAAATCGGGCAGTATGTCGAAATGGAATACGGCGGTGCTGCCAGAGTAAAGAAGGTTCTCGGACAGGGCGGTCAGGGTATTGTGTATCTGGTGGAATTCAACAATATGGATTATGCGCTCAAATGGTATGATATTGATAAAATGCGCAATCCAAAGGCTTTCCGTCAGAATATTGCAAGCAATATCAATGACGGCGCACCGAGCAGAAAGTTCCTGTGGCCGAAATATCTGACCAAGCAGATGCCCGGAACAGACAATTTTGGCTATCTGATGGACTTGCGTCCGCAGGGCTATGATTCATTTGTTGATATCCTCAATACTTACAAGCTGGATGTTGACCCGCTGACAGGCAAGGCAATCAAAGTGCCGGTTCAGTTCAAGAGCCTGTATGCTATGGTGACGGCTGTCATTAATATTGTCAACGCTTTCCGTCAGCTCCACAGAGCCGGAAAAAGCTATCAGGACCTGAACGATGGCGGTTTCTTTATCAATATTAAAACCGGTGATATTCTGGTCTGCGACTGTGATAATATCGCACCGGACGGCAGTAACTTCGGTATCGGCGGTAAGCCCGGCTATATGGCTCCGGAAGTTGTCCGTGGTCTGAAAAAACCGGATGTCCAGACTGACAAATATTCTCTGGCGGTTGTCCTCTTTAAATTATTGTTCAGAGGTGACCCCATGGAAGGCGAAAAGGTTGTGAAGGATATTTGCCTGACAGAAACTTCCGAACTCAAGCATTATGGCTCTAATGCTGTGTTTGTTTATGACCCGAATGATACTTCCAACAGACCTGTGCGTGGTATTCATGATAATGTCATTAAGTTCTGGAAAATTTATCCGCCCTATGTGCGTGAGGCATTTATTCACTCGTTTACAGTCGGCATTGCTGACCCGAACAAGAGAATTATCGAAAATGAATGGCAGAGACTGTTCATCCGTCTGCGTTCCGAGATTGTGTCCTGTACCTGCGGGCGTACCAATTTTACGACAATGTTCCGCAAGGCAGAAGATAATCCTAATTTCTTCATGTGTCCCAGGTGTGGAAACTATATCGCAAGCCTGAAGTTTAATAACCGGGATTACCGTGTTCCGCTGTATCTGGGCTATAAATTCTATGCCTGCGAAACTGTCAAGAATTCTGATGACTTTGAAACCGTTACCGGCGAAGTAGTAGAAAACAAGCTTCGTCCCGGCATGATGGGTGTCAAAAACAGTTCCGGCAAGTCGTGGCGTGTGAAGATGCCCGACGGCAATTTCTATGCCGCTCCGTCCGGCAAGGGCTTCCCGTTATGGGAAAAGCTGGAAATTGATTTCGGTGACGGCATCACTGCTAAAATCGAAGACTAATCTCAGCAAAAAATATGCATAAGAAAAGGTGAAAACTATGAATGAAGAAATGGAAAACAATCTGGACTTCGACGACGGACTCGGAGGATTCGGCGGTGATGATGGTTTCGGCGATTTCGATGATTTCATGAACTTCGATGACGATGACCCTCTGAATGCCACAGGCGTTTCCAGAAAAAGTCTTGTTATCTTCTTCCTGATTGATACATCCGGCAGTATGAAAGGCACTAAGATGGGTGAACTCAATGCTGTTATGGAAGAATTGATTCCGGAAATCCGCCGTGTTGGTGAAGCCGATACAGATGTCAAAATTGCCGTGCTGACATTTTCGACTTCTGTGATGTGGATGTATTCTGAACCAATCTCTATTGAAGAATTTGAATGGACAAGACTCCGTGCAGACGGTGTCACCAGTATGGGTGCTGCATTCAAGGAACTGAATATCAGAATGTCAAGAAACAGTTTCTTGAATTCTCCGTCCCTGTCTTTTGCCCCTGTTATCTTCCTGATGACAGACGGCTATCCTTCTGACGACTACAAAGAAGGTCTGGCAGCTCTCCAGCAAAACAGCTGGTATAAATACGGTCTGAAAACTGCACTTGGTATCGGCAAGGAAGCCGATGACGATATGCTTGCAGAATTCACCGGCACAAAAGATACTGTCGTTCATGCCTATTCCGGCGGACAGCTTGCACATCTGATTAAAGTCATTGCCGTGACTTCCTCTCAGATAGGCAGTAAGAGTATGACACTCTCTGACGATTCCGGTCATGAACTTGGCATGGAAGATGTATTTGAAACTAAGCAGAAAATGCTGGGTCAGCAAATTCAGGAAATCATCAAATCCGAAGGCTATGGCGACAATGTTCCCTTTGATGCCGGATGGTAAGATGCAGTTGGTAACGAAAGGGAAAGGAGGTTTTTCGCTATGTATGAAGGATTTTGTCATTCCGTCATTGGCGCAAGCCATGTAGCGAAAGGTACAGTCTGCCAGGACTTCTCAAATTTTCAGGCAACCGAAGCATATTCCATTGCAGTCGTTGCTGACGGTCACGGCAGCAAAAAACATTTCAGAAGCGATGTCGGTTCTCGGCTCGCTGTCAGGGCAACTCTGAGAACTGTCAGAAACTTCTACAGAGACCCGGAAGAATTTGAGGAAAGTTTCATGGAAGACCCAAAGGCAGTTATCCGCAAGATTGAAAAGCAGATAATTTCCAGGTGGAATCGTGAGGTTTCCAAACATTACAGGAAAAACCCCGTCACAGACGAGGAACGTGCGCCGTTTACAGATGAACAGCTCGAAGCCATCAAGATGGAATCTATCTACGGTACAACACTGATTGCTGTTGTCATGACGGATAAGTATGTATTCGGTATGCAGATTGGTGACGGCAGTCTTGTCGTTCTGGACGAGGACGGCGAGGCAGAAATGCCAATTGTAGATGATGAGTCTGCACCGGCTAATATGACTGCTTCTATGAGTAACTCAAATGCAATTGATATGTTCAACTGCTTCTACATGATGGAAATTCCAATGGCTGTCTTTGTTTCAACAGATGGTCTGTTTACATCATTCCGCAGCAGTGAAGATTTTCTGGACTATCATACAATTATTGCCAGCCATCTGGAACATATGCCGGATTTTGACAAGATTGTAGTCCGCAACCTGACAAAACGTAC
>DJXC01000140.1 GCA_002449575.1 Ruminococcus sp. UBA7014 | reverse complement strand
TCAGGGAAAAGCTCTGTATGTCGGCATCTCAAATTATAATTCCCGGCAGACTACGGAAATTCTGAAAATTTTCCGGGAATTGCATACACCATTTATTGTGAATCAGCCGTCTTATTCCATGCTCAATCGCTGGACAGAAAGTGACGGTTTGCAAAATCTTGCACAGGAAGAAGGATTTGGACTGGCAGTCTTTTCGCCGTTGTCACAGGGGTTTCTGACTGACCGCTATCTGCACGGCATTCCGGAAGATTCCAGAATCGGCAAAGGCAATACATGGCTGAAAAGTCAGCTTGATGAAGCTATGCTCCGCCGCTTGAATGCTCTGAATGAAATCGCCGCTGCAAGAGGACAGAAGCTTTCACAGATGGCTTTGTCATGGATTCTGAGCCATGAAGCTATTACAACAGTGATTACCGGTGCAAGCCGTCCGGAACAAATCCGGGAAAATGCCGCCTGCATTCAGAAACTGGATTTCTCTCCCGAAGAATTACAGAAGATTGAGGGGATTTTAAAATAAGAAACTGCCCGGAATGCACTGTTCCGGGCAGAATTTTTACAGAAATAATCCCGTCACAAATGCCGCAAGTGAAGCCGATAATGCAACGACAATCAGCGGCAGTTCAAAGAATGCCAGAATCAGGGCAATGATTGTTCCGGCAGCTGCTGTGACAAGATTTCCGGTACTGTAGAAAATGGCAGGAATCGTCATGGCACTCAGTACCGCATAGGGAATATAATATAAAAAACTTCTCAGAAATACAGAGTTGATTTTCTTCCGGAAAAATCCGAATGGTATCGCACGAATCAGATAGGTGACTCCTGCCATTACCAGAATATAAACAGCAATACTCACGCTGATTCCTCCTTTCTGGGAAACAGAAGCGCACCCAGTACAGATGCGGATACTGCACAGAGTATCACGGCAAATCCGCCGGAAAGTTTCGGCAGAAGATATTTGCATAGTACACTCAGAAGAGCCGCTGTCAGAACTACACACAGGACGCTTTTTTCCTTCCGGGACGGCGGAACAATAATTGCAAGGAACATGCCATATAATACAATACCAAGTGCCGCACTTACCGGCGCAGGCAGAAGCTGCCCGGCAAATGCCCCCAGAAATGTTCCGGCTGTCCAGCCTGCCATGGAAATCAAAATCATACCATACATGTACAGCGGTGTCAACGGTTCTTTTTGTGCAGCACAGACTCCGAAAATTTCGTCTGTAATGCCGAACGCTGCCGCCATCCGGTGCGGAAATGTGAAATTTTTATCCAGTTTCTGTGATAAAGACAATCCCATCAGCGCATAGCGGATATTAATCGTCAGCTGTACCAGTGCCATTTCTGCCAGTGTGCCACCGGAAGCTATGACATCCACACCGGCTGCTTGTCCGGCAGAAGTCAGATTGGTCAGCGAAATGAAAGTCGATTCCAGTACACTCAGTCCGGCTTTGACTGCCATAATCCCAAACCCGAACGATACTGATAAATAACCTAGTGCAATCGGAATGCCGTGTGCCATGCCTTTCAGAAAAGCAGAATTCTTCATCTTACAGAATCCCCAGAGAACCCAGCAGAAGCGCAAACAGCATTACCGGAGCAATATATTTAATCATGACGATAAATAAGCCCTTTCTGCCAAAGGTTTCGCCGTTTTTTGTCGCTTCTTCAATGACAGATTCCGGCTTGACAATCCAGCCGACAAGAATACATGTTCCGATAGCCACAACAGGCATGAATATCTGATTGCTGATATAGTCCATAATATCCAGAATCTGTGCAACAGAACCATTCGGCAGTGTGAATTCAAAATACAGCAGATTATATCCCAGACAGATAATAATGCCGATTACTAAGGCGATTGCTGTTTCAATGATAACAGCTTTTTTTCTGCTCCAGCCGAATGCATCAATCAGACTTGCCACAACAGCTTCCAGAACAGACATTGCACTTGTCAGAGCCGCAAACAGTACCATGATAAAGAACACTGCACCGATAATATTTCCCATAAAGCCCATCTGTGAGAAAACTTTCGGCAGGGCAATGAACATCAGACCGGGTCCGGAAGAACGCATTCCTTCTTCTCCCAGAAAGACAAATACTGCCGGAATAATCATGACTCCAGCAAGAAATGCCACAAGTGTATCAAAAAATTCAATCTGATTCACAGATTTCAGCAGATTGCTGTCATCCCGGAAATAAGAACCATAAGTTATCATGATACCCATTGCAACGCTGATACTGTAGAATAACTGCCCCATTGCATCAAGTACAGTAATAAAGACCTCTTTCACACCCATGCCGGCAAGTGAAGGAATGACATACACTTTCAGCCCGTCCAGACCGGAACGCCCTTCATTTTCCTTGATAGTCAGAGAGAAAATGGCAATGCCGATAACCATTACCAGCAAAATCGGCATCAGGATTTTTGAAAATGATTCAATCCCTTTGTTTACACCCTGATAGATGACCACTGCCACCGCAAGCAGAAAAATCACATCGAAAATAATCGGCTGTGCATAGCTTGTGATAAAGCCTGTAAAATAGCCGTCTTCTGCTGCTGCCAGACCGTTCCCGGTCATAAACGTGATACAGTATTTCAGCACCCAGCCGCCGATAATGCAATAATATGGCAGAATCATAAACGGTACAATACAGGCAAATATGCCTATCCATTTTGATTTTTTGTGCAGTGTGCCGTAAGCAGTCAGCGCACTCTGCTTCGTTTTTCGTCCAATAGCAATTTCGCTCACCATCATGGTGAATCCGAATGTCAGGGCTAACACCAGATATACCACCAGAAACAAGCCGCCGCCGTCCTTTGCCGCCAGATAGGGAAACCGCCATATATTCCCCAGCCCGACTGCGCTTCCAGCCGCCGCAAGCACAAACCCCAGCGAACTGGAAAACGAATTTCGTTTTTCCATAACTAAAAATACCTCCTGTAGTAAAATTGGCAGATAGTCTTATTATAGCATAAACTGACGACAGTTGCAAGAAAATTCTGAAATTTTGCGAAAAATCAGACAATTGTACTGTATCCGGCAGTTTTGTCAGGTATTTTTTCTGACTTTGACAAGGTTTTCCGGCAGAAAACAGTATTCTGAAAATTCATAGTTTTTTCATAAAATAAAAGCTGTTCAGGGTTTGACAAATGTCCTGAAATGTGGTATAATAACTTGTAAGAATAAACTGGTGCAGACACGGTCGGATTCATTGTCTGCAAAAATAATACAGGAGCATTTTCATGAAACAGATACAATTGATTTTTCAGGATGCAGATACTTTCCGGAAGAAAATTGCAGCTGTCCGGGATAAGTATCCGGAATGTACTGCAATGATGCAGTTTTTCTATGACAAAACCCGGCAAAAAGAGACAGAACAGGCAATTGCCATTCTAAAAAAAGAATATCCGCAGGCACATTATTTCGGCTGTGCATCAAATGCCAATATTGAAAACGGTATGATTGCAGAAGGGTCGATTCTTGTCGTATGCAATATTTTTGAGTCTGATGATGTACAGATAGAAATTTTTCAGTATGTGCTGACAGATGAAACCCAAAAAGATGTCTGTGATGATTTTCTTGCAAAAGTCGCTGAACGTCCCTGGGTCAAAGGCATTGAACTATTGATAACTATCCGGGATATGTCCACAACTTATTTCTGTGACAGACTTTCCGAAATGGATGAAAAAATTCAGATTTTCGGCGGCAGTTCGTTTAATAAAAATCTGGACAGAAACGATGTGGGTGTGTTCTCGGAAAAAGGTGATTTTCTGGATGCAGGTGTTGTGTTTGTCCTCATCGGCGGAGAAAAATTGCACATCTGGACAAGCTATATCACCGGCTGGAAACCGCTCGGACAGAAAATGCTGATTACCCGTGCAGAAGCTAACCGCCTGTATGAACTCGGCGGCGAACCGGCTTATGATACTTATTACAGATATTTACAGATTGACAATGACGAATTTTTTTATCATAATACACTGGAATTTCCAATTTTCTATGAAAGAAACGGAATTAACATTCTGCGTGTGCCGTCCAGATGCATGGACGATGGGTCACTGATTATGACTTCTGATATGGCGACTGGCTCTATGGCGCAGATTTCTTACGGCGACCCGCAGACAATTCTGAAAAGTGTTTTTCACGAAGCCGAAAGACTTTCCGACTTTGTGCCGGATGGCATTCTGATTTTTGACTGTGCTTCCCGCCGGAGTTTCTGGGGCAGTGAAGATATTAACCGGGAATCTCTGCCGTTTCAGACCATTGCAGATACTGCTGGCTTTTATACCGCCGGAGAATTCCACAGAATGGGAAAATCTCTCAATCAGCATAATGTAACAATGGTCATTGTCGGTCTGCGTGAAGATGAAGCAGGCGATTCCAATAAATCCAAACTGCTGAAAAAATATCATTATAATAACGAACATGTCAGTATGGTGCGCCGTCTTGCGAATTTCATTGATGTGGCTTCTCGTGAACTTGACGAGACAAACCGCAAACTGGAAGCCGTCAATCAAAAGCTCATGAAAATGGCAGTGACAGACGAACTGACCGGCATTTTCAACCGCCGTGAAATTCAGCACCGGATTACAGAAGCTGCCGGAAAACAGGAACAGTTTTCTCTGATTATGATGGATTTGGATAATTTCAAGAAAGTCAACGATACGTTCGGTCATGATGAAGGCGACAATGTTCTGAAAGGTTTTTCCAGTGTTCTGAAATCTGTAACAGAACAGGCAGCATCAGAAGTTTCTGTTGGCAGATGGGGCGGAGAAGAATTCATGATTATAGTAAAAGCAGGAATTCAGGAAGCAGCGGCATTATCTGAAAGCATACGGAAAAATTTTTCAGAAATGCAATTCCCTGTTTCTGGTGTGCATACTGTCAGTTGCGGTGTCGCAGTGGCACATGAAAAAGAATCGGCTGATTCTGTCTGTATCCGTGCCGACCATGTGCTTTATCTTGCAAAACATCAGGGAAGAAACTGTACCCGTACAGAAGAACAGATTCCGGAATAATAAGACAGAATTGATTTTCGGGAGATTGTAAAATGAAATATCAGCGTAAAATCATAGCACTGTGTATTTCCAGAATTTTCGATATTGAAAACCGGAAATTTGAACGAAA
>DJXC01000157.1 GCA_002449575.1 Ruminococcus sp. UBA7014 | reverse complement strand
TGAAAAATTCTGTGGAAAAACAGAAAATACATCAGGAGTGAAAATGCAACATTTCACAGGTGTGAAAAATTCTGTGGAAAAACAGAAAATACATCAGGATTGAAAATGCAATATTCCACTGGTGTGAAAAATTCTGTGGAAAAACAGAAAATGCATCAGGATTGAAAATGCAATATTCCACTGGTGTGAAAAATTCTGTGGAAAATAATCATCATCTCAAAGAAAGGATTTGATTGCATGGCTCAGAAATCTGAAACATCTACTGTCAGAATCCGGACAGAATTCATCAAGCTTGATTCCCTTCTGAAATTTGCTGGTCTTTGTGATACCGGTGGTTTCGCAAAGGAACTCGTTCAGCAGGGTGCAGTTAAGGTCAATGGCGAAGTCTGCACCATGAGGGGGAAAAAAATCCGTCCCGGTGATACTGTTTCTGTTGACAAGTTTACTGTTCGTGTCGAAGCGGAATCTTAAACAATGCATATTACTCAATTTTCCGCTGATGGTTTCCGGAATCTGAAACAAATCTCTTTTCAGCCTGACGAAAAATTAAATCTGATTATTGGCGATAATGCACAGGGGAAAACAAATCTCCTTGATGCTGTCTGGCTTATGACCGGATGCAAGAATTTTCATGGTGTAAAAGAAAGACATTATCTTGGTTTTGATGCCGAATTTTTCCGGTGTCAGATGCAATTTTTTGATGGCAGAAGAAATCAGGAAATTTTCTGTTCTTCGGAACGCAGTCAGCCAAAGAAGAAAAAAATTTCTATCAACGGTGTGGAACATCAGAAAGCTGCGGCACTTTTTGAGACTTTTCACTGTGTTGCATTTTCTCCGGCAGATATGGATTTAATCACGGGGACTCCTGATAAAAGACGTGCTTTTATGGATTTGTGTGCCTGTCAGCTTCATCCTGGAAGGGTACAGCATGTCAGCCGGGTGAATCTTCTGCTTTCTCAGCGCAATGCTAGTATTCAGAAAGCTCTGAAACATAAAATCTCAAAAAAAGATGTTCTTCTTTGGGATTCTCAGCTTGCACAGGAAAGTGCTTATCTCACTCTCATGCGCTCGGAATATGTCAAATCGATTGCGCCCCTCTGTGAGCGTTTGTACGGCGTTATTACGGGGGGCAAAGAGACCCTGCATATTTCCTATAGAAGCGGTCTGCACGCAGCAGAGAGCCTGCCAGACCCCTCTATGGCGATTCTGGCAGACCAGTTTCAGAAAATGCTTGCAGAACGTCTTGAAGATGACTTCCGGCTTGGCTATACGCAGAAGGGCATTCAGCGTGATGAACTTCTGCTTACTATCAATGGCAGACCTGTGCAGCAGTTCGGCTCACAGGGACAGAAAAAAAGCACTGCTCTTGTTCTCCGCCTTGCACAGGCGCATTTGTACAATCAGCAGGCAAAGCGTTCTCCTGTTGTACTTCTTGACGATGTGATGGGCGAACTTGACGAACGCAGACAAAAATTTCTTTATGATACTGTTTCTGATATGCAGGTGTTTATTACTCTCTGTCATGCTTCTTCTCTCAGGCTGGAACAGACCGGAAAAATTTTTCAGATGCATAATGGAAATTTATCTGAATTATAATCTAATCTTATTAACAAGTTTTCAACGGCACTGTTGAAAACTATGTTGAAAACTTGTTGAATCATTTTTGAAATATCAATTTTTATTTGATATATCGGGATTATTTCACTGTGTTGAAAAGTTGAAAACTTTGTGGAAAACATCGTGAATCCCTTCTTCGCTGATTTTTCTATCAGCAGAAACGGAGTGTGAATTACTATCATGAGCAACGAAAAATTACAGGAACAGCCGCAGTATGGTGCAGAACAAATTCAGGTTCTTGAAGGTCTTGAACCTGTCCGCCAAGTGCCTGCTATGTATATCGGCTCTACCAGTGTTGACGGGCTTCATCATCTTGTTTACGAAATTGTCGATAATGCCATTGATGAAGCATTAGCCGGTTACTGTACTGAAATTACTGTCGAAATCCTCCCTGATAATGTTATCCGCATTACTGACAACGGGCGTGGCATTCCGACTGGTATTCACCCGACAGAGGGCATTTCTGCTGCAACGATTGTTTATACTGTCCTTCATGCCGGCGGCAAGTTTGGCGGCGGTGGCTATAAAGTTTCCGGCGGTCTTCATGGTGTAGGGGCTTCTGTTGTCAATGCTCTCTCTGAATGGCTCGAATTAACTGTCTATGACGGAAAAAATATTCATTTTCAGCGTTTTGAACGTGGAAAATATTCTGAACCGCTCAAAATTACCGGAAAAACGCAGAAAACTGGTACTTCTGTCATGTTTAAAGCAGATTTCCAGATTTTTGAAACGCTTGACTATGACTATGAAACCATTCTGAAACGCATGAGAGAACAGGCTTTTCTTAATGCTGGTCTTAAAATTCGTATCTCTGATACCAGAAATCCGGATGAAATTCAGGAAAAAATGCTTCATTATGAAGGCGGTATCCGGCAGTTTGTGGAGCATATCCACAGAACAAAAGGCTATGAAACGATTGGCGATATTATTTACTTTTCTGGTGAACAGGATACTTCTTTTGCTGAAATTGCCATGCAGTACAATGACAGCTATAATAATTTAATTCTTTCTTTCGCTAATAATATCCACACCAAAGACGGCGGGACTCATGAAATTGGTTTTAAAAATGCAGTTGCAAAAGTTCTCAACGATTACGGCAGACAGTTCGGCTTTCTCAAGGAAAATGACAAGCTCTCCGGTGATGATACCAGAGAAGGGCTGACTGCTATTGTTTCTGTAAAAATTACTGACCGGGAATTTGAAGGGCAGACCAAAGGCAGATTAAACAGTCCTGAAGTCAAGCCTTTTATCGAAAAATTAGTGCAGGAAAAACTCATGAATTATTTTGAGATGAATCCGGCTGTTGCAAAAGAAATTCTGGACAAATGCCTTGCTGCCAGACGAGCTCGTGAAGCTGCTAAGGCTGCCCGTGAAACTGCAAGACGGAAAACTGCTATGGAAAGTGCTTCCCTTCCCGGTAAGCTTGCTGACTGTTCTGAACATGGTGTTGCTAATACTGAAATCTATATTGTCGAGGGCGATTCCGCCGGCGGTTCTGCTAAAGGCGGCAGAGACAGAAAATATCAGGCGATTCTTCCTCTCTGGGGCAAAATGCTCAACGTTGAAAAAGCAAGAATTGACAGGGTGTATGGCAATGATAAACTGATGCCTGTTGTGACTGCACTTGGTACTGGGATTGGCGAAGATTTCAATCTTGAAAAGTTACGTTATGACAAAGTTATCATCATGGCGGATGCTGATGTGGATGGCTGCCATATCAGAACTTTGCTTTTAACTTTCTTTTTCCGCTATATGCGTCCGCTTATCGAAAACGGTAATATCTATATCGCACAGCCGCCGCTTTACCGTGTTGCAAGAGGAAAAAAAGTTTACTATGCTTTCAGTGATGCTGAACGTGACAAATATATTGCTGAACTTGCTGATGCAAACGGCAATTCCTCCAAAGTTGCTGTTCAGCGTTACAAAGGTCTTGGTGAAATGGACAGTCAGCAGCTCTGGGAAACTACCATGAACCCTGAAACCCGTACCATTCTTCAAGTCAGCATGGAAGATGCTGTGAAGGCTGACGAAATTATTACTATCCTTATGGGGGATAAAGTCCTCCCCAGAAAAGACTATATCGAAAAATATGCCCGGACTGTTCATAATCTTGATATCTGAACTTTTAGTTTTCCACTTTTCATTTCACAATTGTTGAAAATTTTATCCGTCAGGAGGTGTTCCCGTGGAAGATGCTGTTCTTCTGCTTGAAAAATCTTATCAGATTTCTTTCCAGCTCTTCAAAAAGTCCTTTACTGCTTTCCAGAAAAAATTTGTCTATCCCAGAACGTATCTGACTATGGGGCTTCTGGCTCTGATTATCGGCATTTATGCTTATTTTGTTGCAAATGGCGCAGATTCTCAGAGACCGCTTTACTGCATGATTATTATCGTCTGTGCTGCGCTGATTGGCTTCCAGTGGTATAATCCCAGAAAAATCCGCAGAAATCTGATGCTTGCTGTCAAGGAAATTGAGCAGGACAACTACAGAATCCGGATTTATCCTGAATATCTTGAAATCGGCACAGTTCTTCCTCCTGAAGATGCCGGAGAACCTTCTGAAACGGACACGCTCTTTGATGATACTCCTGAAGAAAATTTTTCCGGGACAAGAATCTTCTATAACAAAAATCTGCATATTACTGAATATGATGATTTTTTTATGATATATCAGACAAAAACTATGTTCTATGTTCTGCCGAAATCTGTTTTCTCTGAAGAAGAACTTGAAATTCTCAGGGTTCATTTCTCCCAGAGGCTTGACAGAACCTTTCAGCAGAATGTTAAAAAAATTTGAATTTGAGGTGATTTCATTTTGAATACAGAACAGAATCAGAATCAGGAAGTGCAGGCACAGCAGCCTCAGCAGCCTCAGCAGAAAGTTGTTCCGATTGATGTGGCTGATGAAATGCATGACTCTTTTCTGGCTTATGCTATGTCTGTCATTATCTCTCGTGCGCTCCCTGATGTCCGTGACGGTTTGAAACCCGTTCACAGAAGAATTATTTATACTCTCCATGAAAACGGTCTGACTCCTGACCAGCCGTACAGAAAATGCGCTGATACTGTTGGTGCGGTACTTGGGCGTTATCATCCGCATGGTGATGCTTCTGTTTATGATGCGCTTGTCAGACTTGCTCAGGATTTTTCACTTCGCTATCCTCTTGTTGATGGTCATGGCAACTTTGGTTCTGTTGACGGTGACCCGCCTGCTGCTTATCGTTATACAGAAGCCAAAATGTCAAAACTTTCTCTCGAAATGGTTACGGACATTCAGAAAAACACTGTCGATTTCGGCACAAACTATGATGACAGACTCAAAGAACCTACTGTTCTGCCGTCCCGTTTCCCGAATGTCCTTGTCAATGGGTCTGTCGGCATTGCTGTTGGCATGGCTACTAATATCCCTACCCATAATCTTGGCGAAGTCATTGATGGTCTGAATCTCTTAATCAAAGACCCTGACTGCACTCTTGATGACCTGATGGAATGCATTAAAGGTCCGGACTTCCCTACTGGTGGTATCATCATGGGAAAAGCTGGTATTCGTGCTGCTTATGCTACTGGCAAAGGCAGAATTATCGTCCGTGCCAAAACTTCTTATGAAGAAATCAAAGGCAGACAGCATATTATCGTTCACGAAATCCCCTATATGGTCAATAAAGCACGGCTTGTTGAACATATTGCTGAATTAATCAAAGACAAGCGGGTGGACGGTGCAACTTTTGTCCGTGATGAATCCGGCAGAGACGGTATGCGAATTGTTATTGGTCTGCGAAAAGATGCTGTTGCTGATGTGGTTTTGAATAAATTATTCTCTTATACCTCATTGCAGGATACTTGCAGTGTCAATATGCTCGTCCTCTCTAAGGGCGTTCCGAAAGTTCTTTCTCTCAAAGAAATTCTTGAGCAGTATCTCGAATTTCAAGTAGAAGTTATTACAAGACGTGTGCAGTTTGACCTTGATAAAGCTCTCAAACGTGCGCATCTTTTGCAGGGCTTTATGCTTGCTGCTGATTATATCGACGAAGTGATTGCTATTCTGCGTGGTTCTGCCAGCATTGCTGAAGGCAAGGAAAAATTAATTGACCGTTTCAAAGATGTCGATATGCTTGCACTGCTTACACGGGCTCAGTATGATTTGTCTGGTCTGCATCTTCCGCATACTGTTGGTCTTTCTGAGGAACAGGCAGATGCCATTGTGCAAATGCGTCTTGGTGCGCTTACTGGTCTGGAGCGTCAGAAAATTACTGACGAACTCTTTGCTCTCTGCGGTAAAATTTCTGAATATGAAGACACGCTCGCTGACAAACAGAAAGTCTATGAAATTATCTCTGCTGAACTCGAAGAAATTCGCCGGAAATTCAGTGATGACCGCCGTACTGAAATTACTGCTGTCAGTGGTGAAGTTGATATTGAATCTCTCATTCAGGTGGAAGACTGTGTTGTCACTTATACCAATAACGGCTATATCAAGCGCATGGCTCTTGAAACTTATAAAACCCAGAAGCGTGGCGGTCGTGGCGTTACGGGTATGAAACAGCGGGAAGAAGACTTCGTTTCTGAAATGTTTATCTGTTCTTCTCATGACAATATTCTCTTCATCACTAACAAAGGTTATATGCATAAGCTCAAATGCTATGAAATTCCGGATGGTTCTAAGGCTTCCCGTGGTTTCCATTTTGCTAATCTTCTCCAGCTTCAGGAAGGGGAACGGATTTCGGCTATGCTTCGTACAAAGGACTTTGACGATGATAAATTTGTAACTATGGTTACAAAATTCGGAAAAATCAAGCGTACGCCCCTGAATGCCTTCCGCAATATTCACAAAAAAGGACTTATTGCTATCATTCTTGATGAAGGTGATGAAATTGCTGGTGTCCGCATGACTGACGGTTCTAATCAGCTGATTATCGCTACTAAAAACGGTTTTGCCCTGCGGTGCGAAGAAACACAAATCCGCTCTATGGGAAGAAACAGTCACGGTGTAAAGGCAATGACACTCCGCAATGATGATGAAATTGTTTCTATGGCAAGAGTTCGTGAAGGTGCAAGTGTTCTGACTGTTTCCGAACAGGGATATGGCAAGCGTACTCCTCTCGAAGAATACCGACTTCAGGGCAGAGGCGGTTTTGGTATCCGGAATTATCCCGTCAAAGAAACCGGAAATCCTGTGTGTGGTATCAAAGTCGTTGATGAAGAAGATGATATTATTCTTATCTCTACAGAAGGCATTCTCATTCGTGTGCCTGCTTCTGAAATCCGTATGTGTGGAAGAATCTCCAAAGGTGTGAAAGTGATGAAAGTTTCTGACGGAAATACTGTTGTCGCTTTTACCCGTGCGGAACATGAAACCCCGGAAGAATCCGCTTCTGAACCTGATTCTGATTCCGGTGAAAGTTCTCCTGTGCCAGAAGAATTCAACTCTGAAGGCAGTGAGGAAATTACTATATGACTGACAGACAGGAATGCATTGTTCTGAACGGTGTGAAAACATCGTTCAGAATTCTGCATATCTCAGACGTGCATTTCAGTCTGCATACTACCCATGACAAAAATCAGCAGACTATCTCTGATATTCTCCGGAAAGCAGATTTTTATTCTCCGGCTTTCCGGAAAAATGGTATAATTGCTGTTACTGGTGACCTTGTTTCCAGATTGCTCAATGATTCCAGTATTCCGGATGCTCTGGATTTACTTGTCAGACTCAAACAGATTGCGCCTGTCCTTTATTCACTTGGCAATCACGAAAAAGACCTTCCGGATTCTGTTCTTTCTGACATGCTTACCCAGTGCCGGAAAGCTGGTATTCTTGTTCTGGATAATTCTTCTGTCATGATTCAAGAAATTATGTTTACTGGTCTGACACTTCCGCAGACGGTCTATAAAAATTCTGATGGCAGCTATTCTGGACTGGATTCTATCACTAAAAATATGATTTCCGGCTGTGTCGGAGACTGTATCACGCATCCCTGTGTACTGCTTGCCCATTCGCCTATGGGACTGGATGCCTATGCACAATGGGGGGCAGATGTTGTGCTTTCTGGTCACGTTCACGGCGGAATAGTCAGAATGCCCGCTATTGGCGGTCTTCTCTCTCCGGAACGCAAATTCTTTCCCAAATATACGAAAGGCATCTATCAGCAGGGAAACTGTTTCATGAATGTTTCTGCCGGCATCGGAAAACTTCGCATTAATAACCCGCCTGACTTTATCTGTATTGACTTAGTTCCGTCAAAAACATAATCATTCCTGCTTTTCCACATTTCTTTCCACAGTTGTGGGAAACTCAGAAAGGAGGATTTTATTTTCTTATGATTTTTTATCTCCCTGATTCTGTTCAGAATATGTGCAATCGACTCTATGACAATCATTTTGAGGCTTTCGTTGTCGGCGGCTGTATCCGGGATGCTTTTCTTGGTCTGACTCCGCATGACTATGACATTGCTACAAATGCCCGTCCGGAACAAATTATGCAGATTTTCGGAAAAGAAAACTGTTCTGAATATGGTCGGGCTTTTGGTACTGTTGGTGTAAAATATTCCGGCGGTTTTGCCGAAATTACTACTTTCCGGACGGAAACTGATTATACAGACTATCGTCATCCTGCTACTGTCCTGTTTGCTGATTCTATCCTTGATGACCTTGCAAGGCGTGACTTTACCTGTAATGCTATGGCTTGGGATGCTAAAAATCATGTACTGGTTGACCCTTTTGGCGGTGAACAGGATTTACAGCAAAAAATGCTCCGCTGTGTTGGCATTCCTTCTGCACGCTTCCGGGAAGATGCTCTCAGAATTCTCCGTGGTATGCGTTTCTGTGCCAGATTCGGCTTCCAACCTGATTTATTAACTGATGCCGCTATGAGAGCTGCCGCTTTTCAGCTGAAATATATCTCCGCAGAAAGAATCTTCTCTGAATTGCGTGCGATGCTTATGGGCGATGATATCACTGATATTCTGATTCGCTATCCCGAAATCCTAGCCGTCAGAATTCCCGAAATTCTTCCCTGCATTGCTTTTACGCAGCATACGCACTGGCATGATTTCACTGTCTGGGAACATATCGCCCGTACTGTCGGCAATGCACCCAAAAATTTAACTATCAGACTTGCAATGCTCTTTCATGATATTGCAAAACCGTTCTGTTTTACTTGGGATTATGAAGGCGGTCATTTCTATGGTCATGCTGTCAAAAGCTCTGAAATGGCAAATCAGATTCTGCTCCGCCTTAAATCTGATAATTATACCAGAAAATTAGTTTGCAAATTAATCCTGTATCACAGAGAAACTCCAAAGACTCTTCCGGCTGTCAGAAAAATACTCTCTGTTCTGGATTCTCAAGAATTTCAAATGCTCATTCAGGTTCTTGATGCTGACAGACTTTCCAAACGCAAAGGTGAACCGGAAAGCCGTTCCAAAATTGACAAGGCAGAAGCACTTTTTCATATCTGCATGGAACAAAATCTCTGTTGTCGTGTCAAAGATTTAGCCGTTTCCGGCAATGATTTGCTTTCACTTGGTTTTCAGGGAAAACAAATCGGTGTTGTCCTGAATCATTTACTTGAATCTGTTATTTCCGGAACACCTAACCAGAAAGATATGCTTTTGTCACTTGCAGAGGAGTTTTTAATATGATTTATTTTGTCGAAGATGATAACAGTATCCGTGAACTTGTTACTTATACCCTTAACAGTGCCGGTATGCCTGCTGAGGGTTTTGAAAAACCGTCCCTTTTCTGGTCTGCTCTGGAACTCTCTCTTCCTGACCTTATTTTACTTGATATTATGCTTCCGGAAGAAGATGGTCTTACTATTCTCCGCAAACTTCGTGCCAAATCGGCTACTGCTGATATTCCTGTGATGATGCTTACTGCTAAATCCAGCGAATATGAAAAAGTTATCGGGCTTGATGCCGGGGCAGATGACTATCTTCCCAAACCTTTTGGCATGATGGAACTTATTGCAAGAGTCCGTGCGCTTCTTCGCAGAACGCAAAAATCTGCTTCTGCTGAAACACAAGCCTATCAGCTCGGCTCTCTCTATGTCAGTCCTGAAAAACATATTGTTCAGGTGAATGGCTGTGATATTATCCTCACTTTCAAAGAATTTGAAATGCTCTGTCTTCTGCTCAAAAATAAAGATATTGTCCTGACCCGTGAACAATTCCTCAACAGTGTCTGGGGTTACAGCTTTGACGGTGAAAACCGTACTGTCGATGTACATATCCGGACTTTGCGCCAGAAACTTGGTGATGCTGGAAATTATATCAAAACTATCCGTGGCATTGGTTATAAAATTGAAGAGGGTGACACTTTCAATGCGAACTGAACTTACAAAAAGAATCTTCTTCGCCTGTATTACGGTCTTTCTCCTTACTTCCAGCCTGATTCTCTATGTCATGAATTCTTATCTTATGCAGAGAAATATTGCAGAACTTAAGGACAGGGCTGTTCTTCTTGCTTCTGCTGTCAATCAGTACGGCGAAACATTCCTGTCTTCTGTCAAAACCGGAAACGGAAGACTCACTTTGATTGCTGCTGACGGCACTGTCTTATTTGACAGTCAGCTAAATCCTGCACACATGGAAAATCATTCCCAGAGAGAAGAATTTCAGGAAGCCGTGAAACTTGGTGAAGGTGACAGTGAACGCTATTCCGATTCTCTTTTCAAAAAAACTGTCAATTATGCTGTCAGACTTGATAATCATCAGGTTATCCGTGTTTCTATGAATCAGGATACTGTTTTCCGCCTGATTATTTCTGTCCTCTCTCCGGTTATCTTTATTGTCCTGCTGATGATTTTTCTTTCTGTTGTTCTTGCTGCACAAAGTTCCCGCAAAATTATGAAACCTATCAATCTGCTTGACCCTGAAAATCCTGATGACAGAAATATTTATGACGAAATGAAGCCTTTCATCCGCCGGCTTATCGCACAAAATCAGCAAATTCAGCACCAGATGCAGCAGCTCCAGACAGAACACAGAAAACAGGATGATATGCGCCGTGAATTTACTGCCAATGTTTCCCATGAACTCAAAACACCACTGACTTCCATTTCCGGATTTGCTGAAATTATCCGGGACGGCTATGTCCAGCAAAAAGATATTTCTCACTTCGCTGATAATATCTACAGAGAAGCGCAGAGACTTATGACACTTGTCAATGATATTCTGAAACTTTCCCGGCTTGAAACAGAAGTCATTGATACCCAAGAACCACGCACTTCTGTTAATCTCCTGACACTCTGCCAGAATGTCCGGGAACGTCTTTCCATTCATGCTGAAAAAAATCATCTCTCTTTCTCCTGTCAGGGCGAAACTGTCAGCATTACTGGCATTCCCAGAGTTCTTGAAGAAATCGTCTATAATCTTTGTGATAATGCTATCAAATATAATCACCCCGGCGGTTTTGTTCATATCAATATCTTTCAGTCTGAACATCATGCTGTTGTTCAGATACAGGATAATGGCATCGGCATTCCGCAGCAAGACCAGGAACGTATTTTTGAACGTTTCTACCGTGTCAATAAAAGCCATTCCAAAGAAGTCGGCGGTACTGGGCTGGGTCTTTCCATTGTCAAACATGGTATGGCTTTGCATTACGGGCAGATTCAGCTTGAAAGCGAGGAAGGCAAAGGCACTTGTATTAAACTTTTTTTCCCTCTACCAAATTAAATTTTTAACGATAAACATTAAATTTTTATTGTTAAAATTACACCATCCGGAAGAAAAAACTTCCGGATTTTTTATGCAAACATATAATTTTTAATGTTTATCATTAAAAAAATATTGACAAAAATTAATCCCTGTGCTATACTAGAACCATCACAAGAAATCAAATCTGATTTTTATCTTATGGAGGTTTTATCATGAATAAAAATGCTAATATCCAGAAAATCAACAAAGTGGGAAAACTTTGCGGTATCTTCAGCAAAATTATTATGATTTGCTGTATTGTCGGAGCTGTCCTCACTGCCATTGCCGGTATCATCTCTAAAGTTTCCCCCGAAAATATCGGCATTATCGCTTCTGGTGAACTCAATGCAGCTGAAGCGATTATCAACTGTGCTGTACTCTCCTTTTCTGCTGTATTCTATTTCTTTGCCGTCAGATTCTCTAAAAAAATTGAAACCTGTGAATCACCGTTCCGGGATGATATTATCAGAGAAATGAAAATTTTCGGTATTGTTTATCTTATCGCTGTCATGGTATTCGGCTTTGCGGATTCTTCTTTCAGTGCCGGAGTACCTTCTGTCCTCATGATTATGCTTCTGGTCAATTCATTCGCTTACGGCGCAGAACTCCAGAAAGAATCCGACGAATTATTATAATCTACAGGAGTAAAAATCATGATTATTCTCAGATTAGACCGTGTTATGGCAGACAGAAAAATCAGCCTGAACGAACTCAGCGAAAAAGTAGGCGTTTCCAATGTCAACCTCTCCAAACTCAAAACCGGAAAAGTCAGTGCTGTCCGCTTCTCTACCCTCAATGCCATCTGCAAGGCTCTGCACTGTCAGCCCGGCGACATCCTCGAATTTGTTGATGATGAATAAAAAAATGATGAATCTGTATTAAAATTTGGATAAAAAAACACTTGACATAGACAATAGTATTGTGCTATACTAATAGTATCGTGCGATAGTATTATTTTTTAGGAGGTTTTTTAATGCCACGTATTAACTTAAGTTTAGATGATAATTTGTATTCTTCCCTGCAAGCAGATGCTAAAAAGAAGGGGATATCTACGGGAACACTCATACTCATGCTCCTCGAACAGCTTTACTCACCTAAGTCCTTTAATTACCAGCAGGCACTGCGGATACTGGAACAGGAAGCACAGGAATATAAGCCTGATACTCCGTTTGTGCTTCATCAGCTTCCCTCATTCCGTACGATTTGTGTTGCTCAGGCAGAAGAAGCAGCACTCAAACCATCAATAATTAGAGCCCGCTTAGGAAAGATGCTCAATCGCAGGATTGCAGAGGGGAAATTGTGCGGAGTTTCCAGAAAAAAAGATGGAAACGGCAATCTGGAGTTTCTTAACAATGCTGCTGTTTATATCCGACATGCAACAGAGGAGGATTGAAATGGAAAAAATAGAAGCGCAAAAAAAATTAAAGCAGTATCTTAATAAAAACTTAATTCCGTTTTCTCAGAA
>DJXC01000016.1 GCA_002449575.1 Ruminococcus sp. UBA7014 | reverse complement strand
CCTTGATACAGCAGTTGTCCGCTTTACGCCCGTGTCACCATGATTTACATAATAATACACGATTACTGTTTCTTCCGGATTGGCTTCATCTCGTACAATTTCTGTAGCAAGCAATTCTGTACCTGCCTTTGTGGCTGATGTTGCAGTTGTGCTTGTGGTTGTCTGTACAGATGCTGTTGTTGTCTGGAATGTCGTTGTTGTTGTTTCTGATACTGTACTCGTCACAGATGTTTCTTTCATCGTTATCCGGCTTGTTTCTGTTCTGCTTTCTTCTTCTGGAGTAGTCGTTTCTTCTTCCATTGTCTGTGACGTTTCCGGAATTTCCATCTGCTCCTGTTCAATCCGCTTGCCGCATCCTGTACAGAGCAGCAGACAGAAAATTATCATCAGTTTCCGGATTTTCATCTTAATATGCTTTGCCCCAAAGTACCATGTGCTTTGCAGGTTTTCCGCAGCAGACACATACATCAGATATTTGTTTCTGCTCTAACGGAATGCATCTTGAACCTGCTCCGGTCTGGGCTTTTACTTCATCTTCACAGGCTTCTTCTCCGCACCACATTGCTTCAATAAAGCCATCTCCCTTTTCGTTCAGTGCCTGATTGATTTCATCAATTGTTCTGCACTGATATGTTCTTTTATTCCGGTTCTCCAGTGCTGCCTGATATAAGCCGTCATGGACTTCCTGTAATTTCTCGTGTACACTTTCTATCAGATTTTCCAGTGAAATACTTGTCTTTTCCCCGTTGTGGCGGGTAACAATAACACACTGATTTGCTTCAATGTCACGAGGTCCGATTTCTACACGCACCGGAACGCCTTTCATTTCATATTCGGCAAACTTCCAGCCCGGTGAATTTTCAGAATCATCTAACTTTACACGGATTCCGGCATCTTTCAGCTGCTGATACAGTTCTGTTGCTTTTTCCAGTACACCCGGCTTATGCATTGCTGCCGGTACAATGACCGCCTGAATCGGTGCAACTGCCGGAGGCAGTACTAAACCGTTATTATCACCATGTGTCATAATAATTGCGCCGATTAATCTTGTTGTGACACCCCAGCTTGTCTGGTGCGGATACTGCAATTTATTATCTTTTCCGGCATACTGAATTTCAAATGCTTTTGCAAAGCCATCACCAAAATAATGGGATGTGCCTGCCTGCAATGCCTTTCCGTCATGCATCAGGGCTTCAATTGCATAGGTAGACACTGCACCGGCAAATTTATCGCTCTCGGTCTTCTTGCCCTGTACTACTGGAATGGCAAGGGAATCCACACAGAATTTTGTATACACATTCAGCATCTTTTCTGTTTCTTCTATTGCCTCTTCTGCTGTTGCATGAATTGTATGTCCTTCCTGCCATAAAAATTCTCTGGAACGCAGAAAAGGTCTGGTTGTCTTTTCCCATCTTACGACACTGACCCACTGATTATACAACTTCGGCAAATCTCTGTAGGAATGCACTATCTGTGCGTAATGTTCACAAAACAGTGTCTCTGATGTCGGGCGGACACATAATCTTTCTTCCAGCTTATCATTGCCGCCGTGTGTGACCCATGCCACTTCCGGCGCAAAGCCTTCTACATGGTCTTTTTCCTTTTGCAGCAGCGACTCCGGAATAAACATCGGCATACATACATTTTCATGCCCTGTTTCCTTGAACATACCGTCCAGAATTCTCTGCATGTTCTCCCAGATTGCATATCCATAAGGTCTGATGACCATACAGCCCTTTACACTTGTATAAGAAATCAGTTCTGCTTTCTTTACAATATCTGTGTACCATTGTGCAAAATCTTCATCCATAGAAGTAATTGCTTCTACATTCTTCTTATCCTGCTTTGCCATAATTCAAAAATTCCTTTCTTCACTTATCATTTCTTCCGGCGCACTGCCGCTTTCTTTTTCGGCTGTTCCGGTTCTGGTGGCAGTTCGTATATCGAACGCACATGATATGTTTCCTTTGTCTGCGGGTGCTGCACTGTATTTTCTTTTCTGTGTGTTTCTTTCCATTTATCAATATATTCTGCTATTTTCGGTGTGAATACTGCTGCCAGAAATATCAGTGCAAATACTCCGAAGCATTTTATTCCGAACCGGAATATCAAACTGATGTCAATTGTACTCTCCAACATAGCTATCAGCCCTCTGCTATTATATCATACAGACGCTTTCCTGTCAACTGCCTGAAATCCGTGCATTTGCAAGCATCAGCTTGATTCTGTTCTCCTGATTTACCCGTGTTGCGCCGGGGTCATAGTCTATTGCAATAATATTCGCATTCGGATAGCGTTCCTTAACCGCACGGCTCATACCTTTTGCAATAATATGATTTGGCAGACAGCCAAATGGCTGTGTACAGATAATATTTTCCGTGCCGCTCTCTGCCAGTGCGCCCATCTCTGCGGGAATCAGCCAGCCTTCGCCCATGTTGACTCCTAAACTGATATATTGCTCTACAGAATGCAGCAGATGTTCAAAATCATGCTGTGGTCTGAACACGCCGTGGTCTGTTATCAGCTTTACTACTTTGCGCTGCTCGGACAGAAACATTTTATAAAATCCGTGATACACTGGTGTTGCTGCGGTATATTTCCCGTAAAGCTTCGCTTCATTTGCCTTATTATATAAATAATACAGTACAAATTCCATCAGTGACGGCACTACCGGTTCACAGCCTTCTGAAATCAGAAAATCTTCCAGATGATTGTTTCCCAGCGGTGAATATTTTACATAAATTTCTCCTACTATCCCGACACGGATTTTAGATGCGCCTGAACGGGGGACTTTTGCAAAGTCTTCCAGCATCATCTGATAATATTTCTTCGGATGAAGATAATCATTGCTGTCCAGTATCTTCTTGACACGGTCTATCCATTTGCGGAGTACCTTTTCAGATGCCCCTTTCACCAGCTCATAGGAACGGCACTGGTTATACAGCATCTGGAGCATATCTGCATAGCCGATTCCGTACAGAATGCGCACTGTCTCTGAAGTGCTGATATGCCAGCCGTTCTCCGGGTCTTTTTCCATGCCTATGAAATTCAGCGAAATAACAGGTACTTGCGGAAACGTATCTTTCAAAGCTTTCCTTAACAGATAAATATAATTTGATGCCCGGCAGCCTCCGCCTGTCTGCGGCAGCATCAGTGCTACTTTGTCCGGGTCATATCTTCCGCTCTTTAATGCTTCCATAAACTGTCCGATACATAACAGTGCCGGATAACAAGTGTCATTATGCACGTTTTTCAAACCTTCATTAATTACCGCTTTTGATTCACTGTGCAGCACTTCTGCTTTATATCCATATATCCCGAATATATGCACCATCAGTTCAAAATGAATTTCCAGCATAGTCGGTATCAGGATTGTATGGGTTTTTTTCATCTCTTTCGTAAAAATCGGGTAATCTCGTTCTTTTTCCAAAAATATTCTCCTTTCTTCTCAAAAATCTTTTTATTTCTGCTGATTCATCGCTGCAAGCAGACTCCTCAGACGGATTTTCGCTGCGCCTAAATTCGTTATCTCATCAATTTTCAACTGCGTATAGAGCTTTCCGGAAGATTCCAGAATACTCCGCACTTCGTCTGTTGTGATGGCATCAATGCCACAGCCGAATGATACTAACTGTACTAACTGCATGTCAGGCTGTGTTGTCACATACTGCGCTGCCCTGTATAATCTGCTGTGATATGTCCACTGATTATATACATGCAAATGCGGCATTTTGCCTAATACTGCCACGCTGTCTTCTGATACGACTGCAAGCCCTAAACTGGTAATTAACTTGTGAATTCCGTGATTAATCTCCTTATCCAGATGGTATGGTCTTCCGGCAAGGACAATAATCTTTCTGCCTTCTGCTCTTGCCTGCGCTATGATTTCACGGGCTTTTCTGGTTGTTTCTCTCCGGAAATCCTCCAACGCTCTGTATGCTGCGTCCACTGCGCCGGGTATCTGTTTCTGTACACTGTATTTCGACAGTGTTTTCTTCATCACATGAATTACATTCTTGCGGCTGTTAATATCCAGATACGGATTATAAAAATTATCATGATTCAGACTGCTGTGATTGGCTCGCATCAGTTCCGGATAATATGCCACTACCGGACAGTTAAACCGGTTATCTGTATCGGCTTCCCCTAAATTATAGGTCATGCACGGCCAAAAAATAAAGTCCGGCTTCTTTTCCAGCAATGCTTCTATATGCCCGTGCGCTATTTTCGCCGGATAACATACCGTATCTGACGGGATTGTATGCTGCCCCTTGAAATACATCTTCCTGTCACTTTCCCCGGAAATGATTACTTCAAATCCCAGTTCCGTAAACAATGTGTGCCAGAACGGCAATAACTCATAATAATTCAGCACAAACGGCAAACCTACAACTGCACGTTTCCGTGCCGGCTTCTTTTCTGCTATCTTCAGCAGACGCTCATATTTATCGCTGTATAAATCCGGCACTTCTGTTTCACGCTTGACTCCTGCGCCCTTTTCACAGCGATTCCCTGAAATATATCTTCCGCCGTCCGAAAACTTAATTACATTCAGCAGACAGTTCGCTGTACATCTTCCGCATCTTACATTTTTTGACGTATAAGAAAAATTTTCCAGTGCTTCCCGTGAAATTAATGTGCTTTCGCCGTTTTCTTCCATCTGTTCTTTTGCATACAGTGCCGCACCAAATGCGCCCATCAGTCCTGAAATCGCCGGACGAATCACATTTCTGCCAATTTCCCGCTCAAAACATCTCAAAACGGCATCGTTCAGGAACGTTCCGCCCTGTACGACAATATTTTTTCCCAGTTCTTCCACGCTTCTTGCACGAATCACTTTATAAATCGCATTCTTGATAATTGATGCCGATAATCCTGCTGAAATATCTTCAACAGTTGCGCCGTCTTTCTGTGCCTGCTTTACGCTGCTGTTCATGAACACCGTACACCGTGAACCTAATTCTACGGGCTTTTCTGCAAATAACCCCATCTGCGAAAATTCTCCGATGTCATAGCCCAGTGCCATTGCAAAAGTCTGGATAAATGAACCACACCCCGAGGAACATGCTTCATTCAGCATAATACTGTCAATTGCGCCATTTTTAATCTTAAAACATTTAATATCCTGTCCGCCGATATCAATAATAAAATCCACATCCGGACAGAAAAAAGATGCTGCCTTGAAATGTGCGACTGTTTCAACAATACCATAATCTACAGACAGCCCTGCTTTTATCAGGTCTTCGCCGTATCCTGTCACTGCACTTGCCTTGATAATCAAATTTTCGTTCTTATCCCGGTATATTTGCTTTAACCTGTCTGCAATTCTGTCAAGCGGCTGTCCCTCATTTGATGCATAATGGCTGTACAGCAGTCTTCCGTCTTCTGTAATCAGTACCAGTTTTGTTGTTGTTGAACCAGAATCTATGCCAAGATATGCTTCTCCTTCATATGTCCGCAAATCTGCATAAGTCAAATCACACTGTTTATGGCGTTCTACAAAGGCTGCATATTCTTCATGGGATGAAAATAATTTTTCTCCTGTTATTACATCTGAACTTGCTTTTGCATTCTGTACTTTCTTTAACAATTCCTGCGCACTCCGTGGCGATTCTTTGCTTTCTTCTGCATACAATGCACTTCCCAGTGCCACAAATACAGGTGCTTGTTCCGGAAACACGGCATTTTCTTCAGAAAGACTCAGACCTTCCACAAATGCTTTTCTTAGTCCCTTCTGAAATGACAGAGGTCCGCCCAGAAACAGTATCTTTCCTTTGATTTCTCTGCCCTGTGCCAGACCTGCGACTGTCTGGTCTACGACTGCCTTGAAAATACTTGCTGCTACATCTTCACGGGCTGCGCCCTGATTTAGCAGCGGCTGAATATCTGACTTTGCAAATACACCGCACCGTGATGCTATCGGATAAGTTCTTTCTGCTTTCAGTGACGCTTCGTCCAGTTCCTGTACACTGATTCCCAGCAATGTTGCCATCTGGTCGATAAATGCGCCTGTTCCGCCGGCACAAGAACCATTCATTCTTTGTTCTACACCGCCGGTCAGAAAAATGATTTTGGCATCTTCGCCGCCTAATTCTATTACTGCATCCGCATCCGGATAACATGTCCGCACTGCCAGAAATGCTGCATGTACTTCCTGTACAAACGATATTCCGGCTGCATTCGCAAGTCCTAACCCTGCTGAACCTGTCATAGAACTGCGGAACTGTACTTCCGGAAATTTTTCTGCAATCGTTTCCAGCTGTTCCGATACTGTCTCCTTTACTTTTGAAAAATGCCGCTGATATGCTGAGTGCAAAATTTCTCCCGTTTCGTTACAGACCACTGTCTTGACTGTCGTTGAGCCGACATCAATTCCCAATGCATATGTTTTCATCCGTTTTCCTCCAATTAATACACGTTTGTCTTCCTATGCCTGTTATACTAATTAGTGCCGTCTTTCCGTGATTTTGTTACAAATATTTTTATATCAGGCTATCTTCGTGAATATTTTTCCCGTTCTGCATGAAAATTCTCGGAATCCGCTTTGATATGCCACATACTACTTCATAACCAATAGTTCCGTAAATTCCGGCAACTTCATCAGCGGTAATTGTTTCTGCACCGTCTGTGCCTATTAATGTGACAATATCACCAACTTCTGCTTCTGGTACATCTGTAATATCTATCATTGTCTGGTCCATGCAGACACGTCCGGTAATCCGGCAACGCACTCCATGTACCAGCACTTCGCCACGGTTGGACAATAACCGGGAATAACCATCGGCATAGCCTATTGTCATTGTGGCTATCCGTCTTGTTTCTTCTGCACGGTAAGTTCTGCCGTAACTGATGCTGTCTCCGGTATGCACTTCTTTGATATGACTAATCCGTGTCCGGAATGACAGTACAGGCTGTATCTTTAAAGGAACTGCAAGTGCAGCATTCGGCTTCAGTCCGTACATAATAATTCCGGCTCTTGCCAATGTACTTTTTGGCTGATTACGATAACAAATTGCTGCACTGTTCATGCAATGCACATGCTTCAGCATGATTCCCTTTTCCTGTAACCGTTCTGCAACAGCAAAAAAACGTGCTTCTTGTTCCCGTGTATATTCCAGATTTTCCGGGTCAGCTTCATCTGCAACTGCAAAATGTGTGAAAATTCCTTCTATATTCAGTCCCGGCTTCTGTACACAGCGTTCTGCTGCTTCTGCACAGGCTTCCGAATTTTGTGCCGGAAGTCCGATTCGTCCCATTCCTGTATCCAGCTTGATATGACAGCGAACTGGTTTTCCTTCTTCTGCATATCTTGAAAGTTCTCCGGCATAGGCTTCTGAAACAATTGCCTGAATAATATGATACTCTGCCAGCAAGGGCGCACATTCTGGTGAACTGTATCCTAAAATTAAAATTTCTCCTTCCGGACACCATTTCCGCACCCGGACGGCTTCTTCAAAACTGGATACTGCATAAAAACGAATGCCCAGTTCATACAGCTTCTTACATACAAACTCTTCTCCGTGTCCATAGGCATCTGCTTTCACAACGGCACAATATTCTGTTGTATCTGCCAGTTTCTCCTGTATTACTCTTACATTATGTGCCAGAGCATCCAGTGAAATTTCTGCCCATGCCCGTTCTCTGTATTCTATCATAAATACTTTCGTCTCCTTATCAATTCTAAAATTAAATCAATATATTATAAATTCTGATATAAAACCATCTTATCCCTGTTTATTTGCAGATTTTTTTCAAAAAAATTCAGATTTGCACTTGTAGTTTATCACTGAATATGCTATAATAGAAATGATTGTTATCAACCACGGAGGTGCAAGCATTCAGATATGAAACTGACAGAAACTTCTTATCCGTTTCCGGATACTCCGGAACATACCCTTTGTTTTACCGGACACAGACCCGATAAGCTTCCGGAAGGTTCTCAGCTGACTGCTCTGATACAGGCACTGTATTATTATATTGATTCTGCCATTGCACAGGGATATACTTACTTTCTTGACGGCATGGCGGACGGCATTGATTATCTTGCAGCGCAATACCTGTTCCGGAAAAGGTCAGAATTCCCGGAAATCTGTATTATCGGTGTTCAGCCGTGCAGCAATTATGCCGATTTTTTCCGATACCGTCATTATAATATGCAGCACCTGACGGAAATGCAGCAGGGCTTTGACAGCATTATCTGCTTAGAAGGTAAATTTGACAGGTTTGGCAGCAGAAAGAACGATTTTCTGTTTATCAACAGAAACCGTTTTCTTGTTGACCACGCTTCTGCATTGATTGCAGTCTGTTCTCTTGAACGTTCCGGCTCGAAACAGACGGTCGATTATGCAAGACAGAAAAAACTTGTCATATGGCGGCTGGAAGCCAATCCCAATCTTCTCTATACCCCTAAGCCTGAAAAATGGCCTGTAGAAAAAATCAATTTCTGACCATGTGTCAATTGATGATTCTATTCTATTATAACACGCTTTCCGCAAAAATGCAAGGGGCATAACAAACTTTCAGATTTTTAGCAGCTTATCCAGAAAAATCCAAAAATCAGTTTGTGCATTATGCAATTATGCAGATGCTATCACCATCAAGGAGGAATTTTTATTATGGCAAAAGCAAAAAAAGGACATGTAGCAATTCCGTTCCTGCTTGCGTTCCTGCTCGGTATTGTAGGAATCGGCGGCATTGCTCTTTATCTCTTCAATCAGCTCAGTGCAAAAGAGGATACACGTTCTATGGTCTCCAGTGTAACCAAACCTACCGAAGATAATAATATGACTCTGATGTTCGTCCTTGACGAACCTTCTGATGCTTCTCCGCTCACATTCATGGCGGCGAGAGTTCTTCCGGCAGACAAAAAAATTATTCTGATTTCTATCCCTTCCAATATGCTTGCGATTGTTGACGGCAGACAGGATACTTTAACTAATTTTTACAGAACCGGTGGCATCCAAAGTGCTATGAATGCGATTCAGAACGAAGCCGGCATTTATGCGGACAGATTTATTATTCTCAATTCTGAATCTTTCCAGAAAATCTGCAATATCTATGCCGGAGTCAATTATCTGATTCCGATTGGCACGCAGGGATTTTCTGACAGTTCTGAACCGCAGTATCTTGGCCCGGCGCAGATTGAAAAACTGATTACAAATCCTTTCTTTGAGAACGGGGAGAGTGAACGCAGTGCAATTGCTTCTGATGTTATTTCTGAAATGATTAACCAGACTGACTATGACAGAATTGTTGCTTCGATGGATTCCAATTTCCGTACACTGATTAATATGATGAATACAGATATTTCTTCCATTGACTACAGCAATGAAAAAGCTGCTCTGAAATATATGTATACTTATGGCAGCCGTCTGTGTACGTTCCGTCTTGCTACTGGCAGCACTTCCAATGATGGTGTGTTTGTCCTTGACCGTGATTTCCATGAAAGTATTTCTGAATATTTTGGAAATGCTGCAACACATGATGCTGCTGCTCCTGTTCCGGAAGCAGCGGCTGCTCCGGAAACGATTCCGGAGACTGTTCCAGATGCTGAGGCTGATGCCGCTCCCGCTTCTGAACAATAATTATCATGCAGTATCATCATATCTTCGATACTCATGCTCATTATGCAAGCAAAAGATTCGATAATGGCAGGGAAGAACTCCTCTCTAAAGTTCTCCCTGATGCCGGAATTCAATATATTATGCTCGCAGGTATCGAAATTTCCGATTGCTTCCAGAGTGCTGCCCTTGCTCAGAAATATCCATATCTCTATTGCAGTGCCGGTCTTCATCCCAGCTATCTTGACTCCCGTCCGGATAACTGGCAGTCCCAGATAATTTCCCTTGCACAGTTCCATAAGTGCAAAGCTATCGGTGAAATCGGTCTGGATTATCATCTTGGCAAAGAAAATGCTCCCTTACAGAAAGAAATTTTAATTCAGCAAATGCAACTGGCTAAACAACTTGATTTGCCCTGTATCTTTCATTTCCGGGATGCTACCGGCGATGCTGTCCAAATCCTGAAACAGTATCAGCCGTGCGGCATTCTTCACTGTTTCAACGGCTCGGCGGAAACTGCCAAAGAATTACTCAAAATTCCTGATTTATATTTCAGCTTCTCTGGTGTAATTACTTATCAGAATGTCAGAAAGCCTCTCGAAGCCCTCAGAATCATCCCTCAGGACAGAATTCTCATTGAAACGGATGCACCCTATCTTACCCCTGAACCTTTCCGGAAACGTCGCTGCGACAGTTCCATGATTATTCTCACTGCTGAAAAGGCGGCGCAAATCCGTAATCTTCCCGTTCAGGATTTTATTACAATCTGCTGTGAAAATGCCCGCAGAATTTTCCGTATTTGATAATTTGCTGAAAATCTGCCGCAAACTATTGACTTTATCAGCATTTTGTAATATAATATTTATGATTGTCGTGAAAAACGGCTTTTTATCATTTCACAAAAAATAAGAGAAAACAGGAGGTCATTCAAACGTGAACAAACGAATCGGAAAACCCGTCTTCTTTGTCGCTTTTGTTCTCATTCTCGCTTTCGCCCTCACTACTGTGTTCGGCGTGGCGACGTACAACGGCGACATTAAGCACATATGGGTTCATAGTCTGGAGGACATTCGTCTTGGTATTGATATTCAGGGCGGCGTAGATGTTACCTTTGAACCCGATGAAGGTGTGGAAGCAACAGCAGAACAGATGGATGCTGCTTTACAGGTCATTAAGCTCCGTCTCACGAATCTGAGTATCAACGACAGTGAAACTTATGTGGATTATAATAATAATCGTATTATTGTCCGCTTTCCCTGGCAGTCTGATGAAGAAAACTTTGACCCGGCGGCGGCTGTCAATGAACTTGGTCAGATGTCGGAATTAACTTTCCGCTATGGTTCGGAAATTACTGGTGATGTTATTCTTACTGGTTCTAGTGTCGATACCGCAGCACCAGGATATGACCAGCAGAATGACCAGTGGGTTGTACAGCTTAAACTCAACGACTCCGGTAAAGAGGCGTTCGCTACTGCAACCACGGCACAGGCTGCCAATAATGGCTATATTTCCATCTGGATGGACGAAACCTGCATTTCCAATGCAACTGTTAATGAAGCTATCACTAGTGGTGATGCTGTAATTTCCGGCAATTTTACTTCGGAATCTGCAAAACAGCTTGCTGACCAGATTACTTCCGGCGCATTGCCTTTCTCCCTGCATTCTACCAGTACAAAAACGCTTTCCCCGACTCTCGGCTCTGGTGCGCTCCGTGCGATGATTATCAGCGGCTTAATCGCACTTGCTTTTATCTGTGTTTATATGCTTTTCCTTTACAGACTTCCCGGCTTTGTTGCTGTGATTGGTCTGATTGGTCAGGTTGCCGGTATGCTTGCCGCCGTTTCCGGCTGGTTCGGATTCCTGCCCAGCTCTACTCTTACTATTCCCGGCATTGCTGGTATTATCCTTTCTGTTGGTATGGGTGTTGACTGCAATATCATTACTGCGGAACGTATCAAAGAAGAACTTGCAAGAGGAAAATCCATTGAAACTTCTCTCAAAGCCGGCTATTCCAATGCCTTTTCTGCTATCCTTGACGGTAACCTGACACTGGCAATTGTTGCTCTTATTCTGATGGGTGCATTCGGTACAGACAATGCTATCACGAAATTCCTGAATGCGACTATCTTCTATTTCTTCGGTGCAACTACAGAGGGCTTTATCTATTCTTTCGGCTTTACTCTCATCATGGGCGTTATCCTCAATTTTATGATGGGTGTGTTCGCTGCAAGACTGATGACTTTCTCTCTTGCAAGATTCAAGGCTTTCCAGAAACCTGCACTTTTCAACTATAACAAGGACAAGTACAAAGAGACAAAACAATTCCATTTCAGCGAAAACAAAAAAACTTTCTTTATTATCTCTGCTGTGCTGGTTGTCGCTTCTCTGCTGACAACACTTAAAGGGGTGGAAGTTTCCATTGATTTCAAGGGCGGTACTATTGTTTCTTATTCCTACAGCGGTGACCTGAACGAAACCGCCTGCCAGTCTGCTATCGAAAGTATTCTCAATACACCTGTTACTCTTCAGAAAGGTGAAAGCTTTGATGCAGATACCAATATCCTGACTGTTTCCTTCAGCTATGATGAAAGTCTCACCCTTGAACAGCAGGAAAATATGCTGAATGCTATGCTTGAAACTTATCCGGACAACAATATTCAGGAACTTGAAAGCAATGATGTCAGCCCGTCTTCTGGTCGTGAATTCTTTGCAAAATGTATTGTTGCGGTTATCTTTGCTGCTCTTCTTCTGATTATCTATATCGCTCTGCGATTCAAGAAAATCAGCGGCTGGTCTGCTGGTATCTTCACTATTATCACTCTGCTGCATGATATTATCATTACTTACGGCAGCTTTGTGCTTTGCGGTTTTGAAATCGACTCCAACTTTATGGCTGTAGTTCTGACTATCTTCGGCTATTCTATCAATAATACCATCATCGTTTATGACAGAATCCGTGAAAATCAGAAGCTTATGGGTCAGGATACTACTGTTGCAGAACTTGTCAACAGCAGTGCAAGCCAGACAATGCGCCGTTCTCTCAGAACTTCCATTACTACTGTTTCTACTATGATTATCATCAGTGTTGTGGCTTCTGTCTTCAATGTCAACAGCATTCTCAGCTTCTCTGTTCCTATGACTTTCGGTCTGATTGCTGGTACTTATTCTTCTCAGTGTATTGCACCGACACTCTGGGTTTGGTGGAACGAACACCTCAATAATAAAACTATCAAAGATTTGGCTGTCAAGTAAATCTTCTGTCAAAAAATTCCGGCGGACTGCTTCCGCCGGATTTTTTTACTCACTGAATGCCAGAAAGGGTGTTCCCCTGCGCATAGGGAACACCCTTCCGGTTTTTTACCTCTTTACGAAAAGCGATTAGCTTGAATACTGTTTTTTTATTTGCAATGGCTTTCACTTATATAACAACAGAACAGGAAAAATATTGGATATTTTTTTTTAAAATTTTTCAGATTTTTCTTTTTCTATCTATTATACAAAAACTCCCTGATTTTTCAGGGAGCTTTTGGCTATTATTTCATGCTATTCATACTACTTCATACATGGTTGCAGCATTTGCTTTTGTTGCATTCTCAGCAAGATTCAGCACCCGTACTTTCACTGCTTTTGCACCCATCTGGATTGCAATCACATCGCCAATTTTGACATCATAGGATGCACGGGCAACTTTCTCATTGACAAGTACTTTTCCGGCATCACAGGCTTCGTTGGCAATCGTCCTGCGCTTAATCAGCCGTGAATTTTTCAGATATTTATCTAAACGCATAGTGTCCTTCCTTTCGGAAAAATATGATTCTGTCATATCAGATAACTAATTTTAAAACCTGAAATACAATCTTGACAAGCTTTGGCCAGTCGTCATGCAAACCGTTCCGGATTGCAATTGCTGCACAGTAACAGGCAATTTTATGCTTTTTGGTATGTTCATCCAAATCAGAAGAATTCCAACGCATTTCCGTTTTATCAATCAAATAATCCGTATGATGCCGTGCAGCATGATACAGTGTATGCGGGTCAAGCGTTTTCAGACCGTTCCGGAGGGCAATTGCTGCTGCAACATTGGCGGCTTCTTTTTTATTGCCTCGTTTGCTTGTCAGTTCCTTTACCAGCCCGGCAGTATGATAATTAGAAATATAAGAAATAATATCTTTGTATTTTTCAAGATAAGCAGAATATTCATCAGCCATGATTTTTTCCTCCTGTCAGGTTTTATCTGAACGCATAGCGTCCTTCCTGTGGTTCAGTCGCTGCCGGAAATTCATCTGCACCGAAAACAGCATTCAGACTATCTTCTGTTATTTCATAACGAGGTACGGAAACACTGTTTTCCAGTACATCCGGTACTGTAATCCAACTGCTGCCGATATTGTTCTGCCGGTCAGGATGCACATCCAGTAACGGTGCACTGTCCAAATCAATATTCATGCCTCGTCCTGCATAAATTTCATAGCTATATTCCCTTGTCGGATAACAGTATGTCTCTTTCCGCTCCAGTCCTGAGGCAGATGCCGGATTTTCTGTATATTCGTAAATTTCCAGATATGTTCCGTCTGCCATCACAGAACCCTGCAATGAACCCAGACAGCCTCGGTAGGGTCTGTAGTAAAAATCATAAGTATAATGACTCGGATAAAAACTGTCTACAAATACTGTCTGACCATTATAACAGGTATAAATCAGCACTTCTATCGTTGTCTGAATAAACAGTTCCGGTGTGTCATCATCATTCAGGTATAACAGCAGAAAACGTGTGTCAGCATCCTGCACATCTGCTGAAATCTGCCGCCGAAAATTCTTGTGTTCCAGAAATTCTCTGTATACTTCTTCCCATGCAACAGATATTGTTTCCGGTTCGGGAATCCATTCTGTCATCAAGGGAGCAGTTTCCGGTGTCAGGTCTGTTTCTGAAAGTAAAATTTCTTCTGATTCTTCTGGAAATTCTGGTTCTGTTGTTTCTTCTGTCATCAGCATTGCTGTTTCAGTTTCCAAAACAGTTGTTTCCGGCAGTACTGCCGGCATAGTTTCCGGTGCTTCTGAAACGGCTGCTTCTGTTTGTATTTCTGTTTCTGCACCCGTGCTTGCTTCTGTCGGTACAGATGTGAACAGATGAAACTCTGTTTCCGTTTCCGTTTCCTGCTTTCGATTCGGGTTCAGAATATCTTCAATAGTATCAGGCGGTTCGGTCGCTGTTCCGCAAGCCGTACAGCACAGCAGAACTGACACAAACAACAGACAGCAGGAAATGGATTTTTTCAGGATATTCTTCATAGTCTTAAATCAGTCCTTTTTTTTGGGATTGACTGCTTCTTTCAGCCCTCTGCCTGCCTTGAATGCAGGTGCTTTGCCTGCCGGCAGCTGAATCGGGTCACCTGTACGAGGATTCAGACAACGCTTTTCCTTGCGGTCACGAACATCAAACGTACCAAATCCAGTCAAAACTACTTTTTCTCCTTCTGCCAGAGAGGCACAGATAGTATCGAAAATAAAATTAACATCTTCTTCGGCATCTTTTCTTTTGCGGTCACGGTTCTTGGCATACATTGCGATTAATTCAGACTTTGTCATAATAATTTCCTCCTGTAAAACATTACTTGTTCTCTTTTGCCTGACTCCAGTATTTGTCCAGTTCTTCAATCGGCAGGTCAGGCATATTTCTGCCGGATTCTGTTACGAGTTGTTCTGTCCGTGCAAAACGACGAATAAATTTTTCTGTCGCCTGTGAAAGTGTCTGTTCTGCATCCAGTCCCAGATGACGTGCTGTATTGACACAGGAAAACAGCAAATCTCCGAATTCTTCGGCAATTTGTTCCTGATTCCCTGTCTGTATTGCTTCTTTCAGTTCGTCATGTTCTGCCTGAATGCAGGAAAATGCATCTTCTGCTGTGCGGAAATCCATGCCCGCTTTTTTCGCACGCTTGCCTACTTTCTGCGCCCGTGCCAGTGCCGGCAGTGATTTTGCAACCGCATTCAGCGTATCTGCATAAGTTTCCTGATGCTTTGTTTCTTTCTTGATTGCATCCCAGTTATTCAGCACGGTTTCTGTATCTTCGGCAACGACATCACCAAATACATGCGGATGCCGGATTATCAGCTTTTTGCAGATTTCATCACAGACCGCACTGAAATCAAATGCCTGTTCTTCTTCTGCAAGTGTGCAGTGAAACACAACCTGCAACAGTACATCGCCTAATTCTTCCCGCATCATGTCCATATTCAGCAGGTCAATTGCTTCTACAGCTTCATAAGCTTCTTCTAAAAAATCATTCCGGATAGAAGTATGATTCTGTTCCTTATCCCACGGGCAGCCGCCCGGACTTCTCAGAAGTTTTACAATTTCCCGCAAATCCTGAATGTCATAATGCTCTTTCTGCGTATACTCTACCATGATATTCACCTGATTTCAGAGGCGACAAAACCAATTTTGCGATATACTTTATTCAGCATTCTCTGTGAATAGCGCAGGGCTTCCGCACCGCATCTGGTATAGCATTCTTTCAGATACGCTTTGTCTGCAATCAATTTTGCATATTCTTCCCGTACGGGTGCAAGATGGTCAGCAACGGCTTCGCCGACAGCTATTTTAAATGTTCCATAGCCCTGTCCGGCAAATTCTTTCTCGGCTTCCGGAATGGTCTTGCCGGTTACTGCGGAATAAATTGTCAGCAGATTGTTAATGCCGTCCTTGCCTTCCCGGAATGCGATTTCTGTTTCACTGTCGGTTACGGCTCTTTTAAATTTCCGGATAATCGTGTCTTTATCATCCAGAATCAGAATGACAGCATTTGGATTCTCATCTGATTTTGACATTTTCTTTGTCGGTTCTTGCAAGGACATGACTTTTGCACCGACCGGAGCGACATAGCCCTCTGGTACTGTGAATGTATCGCCGTAACGACCGTTGAATCTTCTTGCGATTGTCCGTGCAAGTTCCAGATGCTGCATCTGGTCTGCACCTACCGGCACTAAATCGGCATTATATACCAGAATATCTGCTGCCATCAGTACTGGATAATCAAATAATCCGGCATTAATGTCATCAGGGTGCTTCTGACTCTTGTCTTTAAACTGTGTCATTCTGGAAAGCTCACCGAACTGTGTTGAACAGTTCAGCACCCATGAAAGCTGTGCATGTGTTGGCACATGGCTCTGAATAAATAACAATGATTTTTCCAAATCAATTCCACATGCCAGCAACTGTGCATAGGCTTCCAGTGTTTTCTGCCGAAGTTTTGCAGGTTCTATTCTGACTGTAATTGCATGTTCATCGACAACACTGTAGACACATCTGTATTCTTCCTGCAAGGGTTTCCAGTTCCGGATTGCTCCGATATAGTTTCCAAGCGTGAATGTGCCTGTCGGCTGAATGCCGCTGAATATCAGCTTTTTCTGCTCTGCCTGTTCACTCATGCCTGCTTACCGCCTTCCGGCAGATTTTCGGCATCACGAAGCTGGGCAACTCTCAGCGCACCCATTACCTGTTGATACAGATAATATACAACTCTTTTTTCCTTGCTTTCCTGCTGAATATTCCGGGGGTCAAGTTCTGTCTTGAAAATGCCCCGCTTTGTCATCATGTAGATGAAATGCTTTCCGGCTACCGGCAGCGGAAACTGTGATGTTCTCTTGCAGGTCTGCTTTAATGCTGTTGAATTTACTACCAGATTCCGGGCTGCCTGCACAACGGACTTATACTTTGTCGATGCGCCTGTATATTCACTTCCGTTATTAAAATACAGGTTTGCTGCACCATTGATGAAACATACCATTGTCACCATAATTGTCTGTCCCATCGGAATATCAATCACAATGCCGTATACTTCGTCAGATTTGAATTTCATATTTGAAAACTGCACCGGCGGAATGTGCAGTGCGCTGTTTCTGGTTGCCAGATACCCTGCTGTTACCGGATACGGGTCTAAGGGTGAACGTCTTACAATTGCCATGATAAAAAATTCCTTTCTTGATTAAAAATAATATCAGTCAAACATTTCTTTTGTCAGTTTTCCCAGTGTTTCAATGCCTTTGTCAATGGCTTCATCTGTCGGCGTGGAATAATTCAGTCTGAACGAATAGGTTACATCGCTTTCTGATACCATGAATGCATTGCCCGGTACGACTGCTATTTTATAGTCCTGCACTGCCTTCTGACAGAAACCTGTCATGTCACTGCCTTCCGGAAGGGTACACCACAGGAATAATCCGCCCTCTGGTCTGGTATAGGCAACTTTATCTGAAAAATGCTTTTCAATTCCGGAAAGCATTCTTTCTGCCTTCTGTCTGTAAATTCCCCGGAGTTTTGCAAGATGTGCATCAAAATCCACTTTCTGCATAAATTCATAAGCCAGCATCTGTCCGAAATTATTTGTCTGTACGTCAGACACCTGCTTGCAGACTACCATCTTTGCAATCACTTCTTTCGGTGCAATGCCATATCCTACACGAATGCCCGGTGCAAGCACTTTTGAGAAACTTCCGGCATAAATCACTCTGCCGTCAGTATCCATGCTTTTGATTGTCGGTACTTCTTCTCCTGCAAAACGCAAATCGCCATACGGATTATCTTCAATAATCATTGTATTATATTTCTGCGCCAGTGCATATAATTCCTTACGACGCTTTAAACTTGTCGTTTTGCCTGTCGGATTCTGGAAATTCAGAATCAGGTAGATTAACTTCGTATTCGGATTTGCTTTCAGTGCCTGTTCCAGCAGTTCCGGATTCATGCCTTCATCATCCAGCGGCACACCTACCAGATTTACATTATAGGACTTGAACGCATTCAGCGAGCCTATAAAACTGGGTGCTTCACAAATCAGCGTATCTCCCGGATTGCACAGCGACTTACATGCCAGTTCCATTACCTGCTGTGCGCCGGATGTAATTATCAGTTCTTCGCTGTCTTCCTTGAAATTCCCCTGCTTTGCCATACGTTCTTTCATCAGGTTTCTGAGAGGCAGATAGCCTTCTGTAATACCATACTGCAAAACTGCTATCGGGTCTTTCTCAAACAGTTCCTGTGCTATCTCCCGTACCGTTTCTACTGGAAAGGCTTCCGGTGCAGGATTGCCTGCCGCAAACGAAATGACTCCCGGTACAGAGGTAAATTTCAGAATCTCACGAATTGCAGATGCCTGCAAGTGAGAAACTTTTTCAGAAAATTCATAATTCATCAGTTTTTTTCACCTTTGTGTTATCAGATTCTCTGCCGTTTACAGAGTGCTGTTATTATTATAGCACAAAATTTTTATTTCTGCAATATCATTTTCAAAAAAATTCTGCTGATTTCGTGAAATTTTTTTTTAGAAATTCTTCCGAAAGGGGTTCTGCTTATGAAAAAACAATCTTTTTTACAAGGCTCTCTGCTTCTGACACTTTCTGCTGTCTTTGCCAAGCTTTGCGGTGCTATGTTTAAACTCCCTCTGACCGCTGTCCTTGGTGGTACAGGCATGGGATATTTCAGTTGTGCTTATGGCTTGTTTCTTCCTGTTTATGCTGTTCTTGTTACCGGACTTTCTACCGCTGTTGCCCGTCCTGTTGCTGACTTCACCGGAAAGAAAAAATCTGTCTGCGCTCTTAAAGTCCGGAATACTGCAAGACTCCTCTGTCTTGTTATGGGACTTGCCGGAATGTTTGCTGCTCTGTTTTTTGCTAAATTCTTTACCCTCCGCACTTCCGGCAGTCTTGATGCCTATCCTGCTGTACTTGCTGTGACTCCGGCTGTTCTGTTCTGCTGTCTGACTGCTGTGGAGCGTGGCTATTATGAGGGACTCTGCTCAATGACTCCGACTGCACTTTCTCAGGCTGCCGAAGCGGTTGTGAAACTGCTCTCTGGCTTATTCTTCTGCAAATTCTTCATGAATTCTGATTTCTTTCTCAAATCCTTCTCTCCTGAAAGCCGTGGTGCATTCGGAGCAGTACTTGGTGTTACTCTCTCTACTGTTGCCGGATGGCTTTTCCTGATTTTCCGGAATGCCTCTCAGCATAAAACAGAACTTTCTCACGAAATCCCTCCTTCTTCCAGAAAAATCATTAAATTATTATTCAAAATCATGATTCCTGCTGCGCTCGGTGCGCTCGTCACGAATCTGACTTCTTTCATTGACCTGTTCACGATGATGCAAAGTTTTTCTCATATGCTTGCGTCTTCTCCTGAATCCTTCTACCAGAAAGCCAGCCTTGCAAAAAATATTCCTCCTGAAGATGCTGCTGCTTTCGTTTACGGTTCTTTTATGGGACTTTCTGTTACTGTCTTTAATTTAGTTCCTTCCCTGACAAACATGCTTGCTAAAAGTGTTCTTCCCTGTACTGCTCAGGCGTGGGCTTCCGGCAATCACAGACAAGCCGCTCTTTATGCAAGACAAGTTCTTGTTCTGACCGGGCTGCTCGCTGTTCCTGCCGGATGCGGCATTTTTGCACTTTCCAGAGGCATTCTTGAATTTCTTTTTTCCGGCAGAACTGCCGAAATTCAAGCCGCTGTTTCCGGACTGCAATTTCTTGCTCCCGGTCTGATTTTCCTCTGTCTTGCTTTTCCTGTGTTCAGTCTTCTGCAAGCTGTCGGCAG
>DJXC01000133.1:1073-4531 GCA_002449575.1 Ruminococcus sp. UBA7014 | reverse complement strand
GGCTTGTCATATTCATCCACCAGAACCACACAGCGCAAACCGGTTTCTTTCATTGCAGCAATCAGGAGATTTTGAAAACGTCCGCCAAGTGTCTCACTTCTGACAGTCACATGATATTTTTCTTCCCAACGATTCAGATGATTTATCAGGACTTTTTCAATTGTTTCCTCTTGATAATTTGCTCCGTTAAAGTCAAAATAAAACACAGGATGTTTCTTCCATGCCGCTGCGTTTCCTTCTTCCAGTTTCTCAATTGCCAGTCCTTGAAACAGTTCTTTTTTTCCCTCCCAGTAGGCACGGAGCGTTGACAGCAGAAGGCTTTTTCCGAAACGTCTCGGACGGCTGAGGAAGAACGGCGTAACACGATGAACAAGATGATAAACATATTCAGTCTTATCCACATAAACGCACTGCATCTCTCTCAGCTTTTCAAAACTCTGTACTCCAATCGGCAGTTCTCTTTTTATGTCAGCCATAGAATATTTCCCCTTTCTGTACAATACGGTTTTTCTTTCTTTATGATACCATAAAACACTGAAAATTGCAAGACATTTATGCAATATTTTTCAGAAAATATGTAAACAGCACCTGTTCCGGCAAGCCTGCAAAGTCCATGCTTCCCTGCCGGTTCAGATGGTGTTTGGCATTGCTTTTGGTCGCACTACAGTATCAATGCAAGCCCATGAGCAGAAAAGAGACTGCAATATACCGTTACTTTTCCACTTCTGCCTGATACTCCAGACCACCACGGAATAAACCTTGATAAATGCTGTTAAAGTCCACAGGGGCATTCCGGTGCAAATAAGAGAAAAAAAGCACCTGCCTTCCAAATTGACAGGTGGGATTATATTTTTTATAAGCTATATGCAGATGTTTACACCTGCTCCTGAATTAAATAAAACTAAGATATTGTAAGTATCTTTTACCATCTTTTTCACTAATGCGCTCGCCAAATAAAGTAAAACCTTCTGATTCATAAAATTTAATTAAGCCAGCATTTGCTTCACAGTCCAAGTATTCTATTGTTCCGCCTGCCAAATTTTGTATTTCCTGCATTTTTTGGCGTACAATTGCCATGAGCTGACTTCCTGTAATACGTGTTCCATTTTCGACAGCATAATTTTTGGCAAACTGTGCAAGAAGAAAAGCAGAAACATCATACGAATTTGTTTCCTCATTAACGGATGAAAAACGTTTTACTTTGTCTCTGACTTTTCTTGAAATGCCATTTGTAGGGATATTCAATGGTTTATGAGTTATTGTAAAAAAGCCGAGCAATGCTGCATCATCTTCGTCAATCACCAAATATGTGATTGCAGTTTTCATCTTTGTAAACTGAATTGCATTTTTATTTAAAAAATTTTCAATGTCCGGATTAAGCAATTCAACTGTTCCGTCATCTTTCTTTCTGGAACAGGAAAAAGTAGAGATTACACTTTTAACTAACTCTTCATCACCATTTGCTATCATATCTCTGATGTTATAAATGCCTAAATTCATTCGCTCTTTTTCCCCCATTTTTCAATATTGCGGAGCATCATCTGACGAATTTTATCAGGGTCAGTAACTTCCTTAGCTAAAGGTTCTGACTGTCTGGCAATTGGTGCATTTTCAGCCGCTTCCACCGCTTCTACATAGGCTTCAATTACCTTTGGATTATTAATACGGATATTCTCAGTAATACTTGAAGTAGCCATAACTATACCTCCCATCTGTTATATGCAGATGTTTACACCTGCTCTCAGATTTATTATAACTTATTTTTCAGAAAAAATCAAGGGCATTTTCAAATTTTTTAGAAATAGAAACAGCACCTGTTCCGGCAAGCCTGCAAATTTCATGCTCCCCTGCCGGTTCAGATGTTGTTTGTCATTGCTTTTGGTCGCACTACAGTATCAATGCAAGCCCATGAGCAGAAAAGAAACTGCAATACACCGTTACTTTTCCACTTCTGTCTGATACTCCAGACCGCCACGGAATACAACCTTGATGGTAGTTTTGTTGATTACCTCGATACGCTCCACAAGTCTTCTGACAGTGACATCATCAAAACAAACCAGAGGTCTCATGTTGGCAAACAGCTCTCTGGCAGAAGTGGTCTGCTGAATGGAGTGCTGAATTTTTTCTTTCTGATGTGTCAGCTCCTCAAGTTTCTTTTTGCATTCTTCTTCGGAGCTGTTCAGCGTTTTCAGTTCTTCACGGAAACGGTCAAATGTACTGCCTGTGATGATTTCAAGAATTCCGTCACGCTTATTTTCAATCTCTTTCAGTCTGGTAAATTCTGCCCTGTATTCTGCATCAATGGAAATTATCTCTGCACGGGACTTTTCAAGGCTTGTCATAACAGCTTCATTGAGTTCCTGCACATCTTCAATCACATGATTCACAGCAGACAGTACAGCTTTATGCAGTTTGGATTCATGCACGGACGGAGATTTTGCACAGCGTCTGCTTCCGTGTTCCAGACGGGTACCGCACCGCCACACGCCAACATTTCTGTCACCGATTTTCCAGATAGTTCTCTTGAATGTACTCCCGCAGTAGGGACAAATCAGAATCTGATTAAAGCAATAATCCGTGTGATAAGAGCCTTTCTGTTTCCGGCTGGTTCTTCCGCCTGCGTCCATGCTTCTCTTTGCCAGTTCAAGACGAACCCTGTCCCATGTTTCACGGTCAATAATGGCTTCATGACAGTCCTGAATCAGATATTTTGCTTTCTGTCCGGTGTTTTTGGCTCTCTTGTGTGTCAGGCAGTCAACCGTATAGGATTTCTGCAAAATGGCATCACCGACATATTTTTCATTCCGGAGAATGCAGTTCACATGATGACGAGTCCATTCCGTACTGCCGTTTCTGCGTTCCACACCAAGTTCCATCATGTAATCAGCGATTTCTTTCATGCTGTGACCTTCTGCAAACATTCTGAAAATCGTCCGGACATGAACAGCTTCTTCTTCCACAATACAGGGCTTTCCGTCATCGCCCATTCTGTAGCCGAGTGTTCCGTCCAGACGATAGCGGACTTTCCCCTCCTGAAATGCTTTCTCAATGCCCCATGTGACATTTTTGCTGATGGATTCCGATTCTGCCTGTGCAAAAGAAGCATAAAGGCTGATAGCAAATTCGGAGCTTGCCGACAGCGTTTCAATATTTTCTTTTTCAAACTTGACATTGACTCCCAGTGATTTTAATTCACGGACATAGTCAAGGCAATCTACTGTATTCTTTGCAAATCTGCTGATGCTCTTGCAGAGAATCAGGTCTATCTTCCCACCTTCGTAGATACAAAATAGTTTCAACTGCACCAGACTCAAATCTTGGGTGCATCTTGGGTGCATCAACAAATGAAAGCTATGTACATACAAAAAAATCGGCACTCCGCCAAAAAGCAGAGCGCCGCAGAAATAACGTGTTCAATCCTTAAATTTTACTTTCATATCCTTTTTGCTGTAAACTGT
>DJXC01000133.1:0-987 GCA_002449575.1 Ruminococcus sp. UBA7014 | reverse complement strand
TATCCTTTTTGCTGTAAACTGTAATAGATTCAAGCAGTGTTCCCCAGAGCGTTTCATCAAATTCGGACAATGGATTCTGTTTACTGATATTTGCGATAAATTCCTCCATCGCCTGTACTCTTGTATGCCTTTCTGCAATCTCTTTTTCAAGCAGCTCAAATTTGCTTTTTGCTGTTTCATAGCAGTCGACAAGTGCTTCATACCGCTGCTGATATTCCTGCTGATTCTGCGCAGTCTGTGCATTCTCCCTGATACAGTTTTCCACTCTCTCAGTATACATTATCGTTTCTTCCTTGAATTTATCACGTTCTTTCTCCAGCGCAGTCACATCAGATACTTTCGCAATGCTCTCACGCAGATTCGCTGTGATTTCCGCTTTATTCTGAAGCATATCATTGACTGCCTGAATGAAAGTGAGCTTGATTTCATCAGCAGTCAGATGCGGAGTGCCGCAGCGTTTTCCGTCTTTGTATTTATGACTGCACTGATAAACAATCCTCTTGTAGCAAGCCCAGTTTGCGGTCAGCTTTCCACGTTCAAATTTCCTGCTGATTGCCCATTTCAGATTCTCGCTTTGCGTGACACTTTCCTGTTCTGCGAAACTCGCAAGAAGGGTAAGCAGCATTTCTCCGTCATTGCTCATGGAACTGATGTTTTCTTTTTCAAACCGGACTTCCACACCGAGTTCTTTCAGATGCCTGACCGTTTTCAGTAAATCAACGGTATTTCTTGCAAATCTGGAAATGCTCTTGCAAAGCACAATATTGATTTTTCCGGCTTCGCAGTCAGAAATCAAACGCTGGAATTCCATTCTTTTTTCGATGCTCGTGCCTGTTACGAATCTGTCAGCATATACTCCGGCATATTCCCATTCCGGATTTTTCTGAATCACTTCACTGAAATAACTGATTTGTGCGGAAAGCGAGTGCATCAGCCGTTCCGATTTCATTGAAACACGAACATATGCCGCCACTTTTTTCAGTTTTG
>DJXC01000060.1 GCA_002449575.1 Ruminococcus sp. UBA7014 | reverse complement strand
CCCCGTGTGTCCCACGGTTCTTTTATTTTGATATATTAAATCAGCCGACAGTTGCGAGGGTATCGCCGCTCTGTACGGAATCGCCCTTCTTGACAACAATGCTTGTAACAGAGCCATCACAGGGGGCAACAATATCATTTTCCATCTTCATAGCTTCAAGCACCATGATAACATCGCCCTTGGAAACGCTTGCACCCTGAGAAACCTTGACATCAAGAATAGTACCGGGCATCGGAGCAGTCACCTTTTCACCAGCACCGACAGCAGGCGCAGGTGCAGCAGCCGGAGCGGGTGCAGGTGCGGCGGCAGCAGGTGCAGCGGCAGCCGGAACAGATACCGGAGCAGCACCTTCGCCGAGTTCTTCAACAGCAACATCATAAGATTTTCCGTTTACAATCACATTGAATTTTTTCATAATTTTACCACCAATCTATTATTTATCAGAATTATATTTCAGTTCCTCAGAACGGGAAATTGTTATGCTTTTTCGGCAGATTTGTCACACGCTTGCCTTCAAGCATGGAGAGTGCCTTGCTGACAGCATTCCGGAGTTCTGCCGGAGTAATTATTTCGTCAATCGTACCGAGATTTGCCGCCGCTTCAGCAGAAGCAACCGTACTGGTATATTCCTGCACAAGTTCCTGACGCTTTACCTGAAGATTATCACAACCCTTGAGCTTGTCATGCCAGAGAAACTCCACAGCAGCTTCCGGCATCAGGGGTGCAATATAGGCATTATCGAACGCATAGGAAAAATCTGCATTACAGCCTTTTCCGGCGAGTGCGACAAACAGCGCACCAACAGCACTTCCGGTTACAACAGAAATTTTCGGAGTTGTTGCTTCGGCATAACTTCCGGCGAGGCGAGTCAGCGCACGGACAGAACCGGCAGTTTCACAGGCGGCAGAACCTTCAAATCCGAGTGTATCAATCAGTGTAATCACCGGAATTGAGAAAGCATCACAAGTTCTGACAAATCTTGCAATTTTGCTGCAATCGTCCGCAGTCAGTTTCTGTTCTTTATTTGTACCTACAATGCCGACAGTAGAGCCTGTTACAGTGGCAAGGGCAGTATAAGCTGCACCTGCATAATCGCTGTACACTTCGAGAAGGCTGTCACCATCAGCAATACTTTCCACATAAGAAGCGAAATCTGTTCCGGCAGCAACAGCAGGCGCATCATAGTCCATACATGGCGTACAAGCCATATTATTGACCGGAAGCAGATTGATAAAACTTCTGGTCATTGCGACTGCTTCTTCCGGAGTTTCGGCAGTCAGTGCAGAAATGCCGTTTTCTGCGCAGACTTCTGCACTGCTCTGTTCAATATTGGGTGTAAAAAACAATTCTGCATTCTGTGTCATGATGACAAAATCAGCAGTACAAGCCATCATAGCAGCACTTCCGGCGCAAACACCGGCAATTACTGAAATCTGCGGCACAACACCGGAAACAGCAGCAGCCTGTTCCATCATCATACTGTAAGCATTCAGCGAAGCAGCAGAACCGTCCATAAATGCACCGTTAGAATCATAGATTCCGACAACCGGCGCACCGGTTTTAGAAGCAAGTCCGTAAAGCTTGCTGATTTTTTCAGCATGAGCCATACCGACAGCACCGTTTTCGATACTCTTGTCCTGTGCGAAGGCATAGACCGGATTTCCGTTGACATAGCCGTAAGCTGTCACAACCGAAGCAGGTGCATCCTTCTCCATGATATAAGAGCCAATTTCCTGATAAGCACCGTCATCAAACAGAGCTGTCAGCAATTTTCTTGCCGGACTGTTCAGATTTTTTTCCATTTGCAATTATCTTCCTTCCTGACATAAAAATATCATATATCTTCATGATACTATTTTTTTAGATTTTTTTCAAGTGTTTGTGGGATTTTCTTTACATTTTTTGCAACTTTCCATAATTTCACTAATATTTTCGAGTGAATTCTGGTTATTTTTCACAAATCCAAGTTTGGCAATTCTTGCCATGATTTCCGGCTGTGAAATCTGAAAAACAGCTTTTTCCAGACCATGAAGCTGCGCCTTAAAGAGAACAGAACGGACAAGCCCGTCACAATAATTCCAGTCGTTTCCGTCATCAAGTGCAAAAATCAGGATTTGTTCCGGCTGATAAGCGTAAAGAATCCAGCCTTTGACAATATCATCATCATCAAGGGCTTCTGTCAGATGAAGCTTGGTAAATTCTGGTATTGTCAGTCTGCTGATGATTTTCTGATAAGCAGAAAGATTTTTCTGTTCCAGGATTCTGAGCATAGATTTCACTGTTCCTTTCCGAGGGCATTCCGGATAGCACGGAGTTCATCTGGTGTAAGGTCACGCCATGTACCGGGTTTCAGCATTCCCAGACGAACCGGACCAATAGAAGTCCGGCGCAGACGTGCGACTTCCAGACCGACAGCTTCGCACATACGGCGAATCTGACGGTTTCTGCCTTCTTTGATGGTAATTTGCAGAACGACTCTGTTCGGCTCATTGTTCAGGACAACGATATTTGCCGGGAGGGTTTTCTTGCCGTCAAGAACAATGCCGGAAGTCATTTCTGAAAGCTGTTCTTCGGTGACAGAGGGTCTGACTGTTACCCGATAAGTTTTTGTAATATGTTTGCTCGGATGCATAATGTCATTGGCAAATTTTCCGTCATTGGTCAGCAAAAGCAGACCTTCGGAATTCCGGTCGAGCCGTCCGACAGGATAGACACGTTCTTCGACATCTTCGAGCAAATCCATAACACAACGTCTGTCAAGTTCATCCGAAACAGTTGTGACATAGCCACGGGGCTTATTCAGCATAATATAACGGAAATTTTTCTTCCGGGGCATGATGATTTTTTCGCCGTCTACGGTAATTATGTCTTTATAAGAAGTTTTATCGCCAAGCTTGACAGGTCTGCCATTTTTTCTGACATGTCCGGTTTCGATAAGGATTTCTGCTTTTCGCCGGGAACAGTAACCTGCATCAGCGAGATACTTCTGTATTCTGATTTCTGCCATTTTGCATCTCTCTTTCTTGAATCATTTTTGTTTATGCGTTTTTTATAATCTTGCGCAGTTTATCGAAAAAGCGCATAATACTATTTTTTTCGGGAGGAATGAAAGCTTCTGCCGCACCGTCAGCAAGGAGCGGAACGGCATCAATCAAAGTATTCTGATAGTAATATTCTATCGTGCCGAGTATTTCGCCGTCTTTGACAGGAGCAAAGGCAAACGGTGCAAGCAGGATTTTGCTGCTGATTGCTGAAATATCCTGATTTACTGTTCCGACTGTAACAGAATATTCTGCCCGAAGGCGGACATTCTCCTGTATCCCGCCGACAAGCGGCTGACTGACTTCCGGGATTTCAAGTGTTACGGGACTGACTTGTGAAAAACCATAGTCATATAAATGCATATGGTCATTCCAGTCATCCCGGTCGTTGAGGGTGACACAAATGAGGGTAACACCGTCACGTTCACAGGCGGAAACCAGACATCTTCCGGCTTCGTCAGTGAAGCCTGTTTTTACGCCGATCACACCGTCATACATACGCAGCAGCTTATTGGAATTATACAGTGTTCTTTCATAAGGCGGATTGCCGAACTTTACTTTTGCGGCTGCCTGACAGCAGATTTCCCGGAACGTTTTATTCTGGAGTGCTTCTCTGGTGAGCAGAGCCATATCTGCTGCGGATGCACCATGTCCTGTGCCTTCCAGTCCGGAGGGTGTGACAAAACAGGTTCTTGTCATGCCAATTTCGGCAGCTCGCTGATTCATCAGTTCTGCAAAAGCCGGAATACTTCCGGCGACTGCCACAGCCGAAGCATTTGCTGCATCATTGCCAGACGGCAGAAGCATTCCATAGCATAATGCCCGTTTTGTAACAATATCATTTTCCTGTAGTCCCATGGAAGAACCTTCCACATGAATTGCCTGATTATCCACCATGAATTCCGCATCCAGATTTCCGCTCTCGATAGTCAGGAGCGTTGTCATAATTTTCGTTGTACTTGCCATAGGCAGTTTTTCCTGTGCATTTTTCTCGAACAGAATTCGTCCGGTTGCCGCTTCGGTCAGAATACAGGCTTTTGCGGAAACTGTTATTTCTTCTGCATGAACCGGAAAATCAGGAAAAAACCGGAACAGAAACACAGGCACAAGTAGCATCACAACAAAATATTTTCTGATAGCTGAATTCATTTGTCAGACCTCCGGCATTCATATTTTTTATGCCAGAGTATATGCGGACAAAGTCTTTTTTATGAATCAGGCTTCTGCTTCCTGAATGATTTCTTCTGTTTCGGCAGTTTCTGATTTATCTGTTTTTCTGACTTTGACTTTTTCTTTTTTTTCTGATTTGTCTTTGGAGAAAACTTCTTTTATTTTTTCCAGAACGTCCGGGAGCTGGCTCATGATAGAAGAAGCACCATCGCCGCCTTTTTCGGAAAGCTGTACCATTTTGACTTCTCCGTTGCTGATAACCAGAAAGCCGACAGGCTTAACACTCATACCTGCACCTGCGCCGCCGGCGAAATATTCTTTATTGGTACGGGTTGGCAAATCTGAACCGCCGGAAGCAAAGCCGACAGAAATTTTCGATACCGGAATGACTGTCACACCGTCTCCGCATGAAATCGGATTGCCAATCATGGTATCTGTATCTACCATACTGCGGATTTTCTCCACACTTACACCAATAAAGCCATTAATTTTATGCTCACTCATAGTAAAAAAACTCCTTCTGCGGTTGCTGCCGCTGATTATAATTTTGGACTGACGATAGTTTTCTTTGCCTGTCCGCTGGCTTTCAGATAGTTCCAGAGAAAGACAATTCCAGCAAGAATTGTTTTGCCGATATTGATTTTCACTTTACAACGGAACTGATATTTACTTTTATCTTCGATAAAATCACAGCGTATGCTGACAGATTTTCGCCTGACATGAATCATACTTCCGGTCTGCCCAAACAGATTTTGCAGCACCATCTGTGCAAGACCGTAATTTCTGGCACAGACAGCAGCATCTTCATCTGCAATGAGAATATCTGTTTCGATATCATACCAAGTGACAGCCCGTCCGAACCAGTAGAGTGCCGATGGCAAGGCAGTCAGCCCACTTCCGGCAAGGTCGAGCCGCTTAACTGTCTTCTGCATTTTTTCCAGAATTTTATCCATTAATTCCGGAACAGGCTTTTTCGGATTTTCTTCTGTTTCGGCAGTTTCTTCTTTTTGAGATATTTCTGATTTTTTATCAGATTTTTTCTGATTTTCAGAATTTCCGGTTTTCTTTTCTTTTTTCTTTCGTGGCAGAATTTGCAGACCGAAATACCGGACATTCCAGTCAAATTTTCCGTCCCAGAAACTGAGATTGACTTTCACGCTTGATATGCAGAAAATAATAATAATTAATAATATTATCAGCAGAACAGTCAGCATAATGCGCATCAGCAGTCTTAAAATTCCGAAAAAAAACATCATGTCGGCACTTCCTGTTCTGTAAGTTCTCCGGTAAAGTTTCCGCCTGATTCAGCCGGTCTGGGTTCTGGCAGTTCTTTCAGAGAATGCAGACCGAATACCCTGAGAAACAAATCTGTCGTCCGGTAGCCGATAGGATGCCCCGGAACGTCAATTCTTCCGGCTTCTTCGACAAGCCCCTTGTCTGCAAGCGAATTGACGACCGAGGAACTGTCAACGCCACGGACTCGCTCTACAAAGCCCTTGCTGACAGGCTGATTATAGGCGATAATCGTCAGAGTTTCCATTGCTGCATTAGAAAGCGGCTGCATTCTTCTGGTTTCCAGAGCTGTCCGGATAACGGGGGCGAACTCCTGTTTTGCTGCTAACTGCCATGCTTTTTCCAGATGCAAAATCTGTAAAGCAGAATTTGTTTCTGTATAACGCTGTTCCAGTTTCTGCATAATAAGCGGAATTTCAGATTCCGTCACACCGAGAGCCTGTGCAATTCTGGAAGATTCCAGCGGTTCACCGGCAGCGAACAGCACGGCTTCCGCCATTGCAGAAAGCTGATTTTCTTCTGTCATGAAAACTGTCACCTTCCTTTTTTCTCACACATCGTCAGCAGTGTGTTATCTTCATTGAGTCTGATTCTGCCGAAGCGTGTCAGTTCCAGAACTGCAAGGAATGTTGCCACTCTTGCAGAACGGTCAGTAACACCGTCATAAAGAGAATCGACTGTTACAGTATTTCCGCCATAAAGCCGCCGCAGAATTGAAACAACTTTAGAAATGACAGAAACACTTTTTGCCTGTGTGACTGTATTGGTAATCTTATCTGAAAGAAGCTTTCCTTTCATTCGTTCTTTTCCGATTTGTGCAAAGATTTCGGCGAGCCTGTCCGGAGAATGCCGCAGTTTGTAAGCCTGTTGTACTTTCGGGAGTTTTACAGGCTTGCGGACGAAAATATCATCTGCAAGGAATTGTTCCCGGAGTTGTTTGGCTGCTGCCTGTGCAAGAGCATATTCCATCAGGCTGCCCTGTAGTTCCCGCTTGGCTTTTTCAGCTTCTTCTGGTTTGGGAAGAAGTGAAATGGCTTTGATATAGACAAGTCTGGCAGCCATTTCTAGAAATTCGCCGGCAAGTTCAAGGTTCTGCTGGCGGGCGGCATCCATATACAGGAGATACTGTTCCAATAATTTTGTGATTTCAATATCATGAATATTCAGCTGATGCTTCGAAATCAGATGCAAAAGCAAATCGAGAGGACCTTCAAAGACATCTAATTTAAACTGCATTTCCGTCATATGCGCTACCCCAGAAAATTCGTCATCAGGATGAAGAGCCGATATATCCAATTGACCACATAAGACAATGGAATGCTCAGAATACCAGTAATCATCAGGAGCATGACAACACCATAAAAATATCTTTGATTTCTCATAAACCAGACAGCCGCATTCGGCGGCAGAAAATAGGTCAGCACTCTTGAGCCGTCCAGAGGCGGCACAGGAATCATATTGAACACGCAAAGATTAATATTAATAATAATAAAATAAGTCAAAACATCATACAGAGCTTCTACATTACCATGATACAGCCGGAATGCAATCATACCGGCGAATGCGGCAAACAGATTGGAAAGCGGTCCTGCAATGGCAGTCAGCATCATGCCTTTGCGTGGGTTTTTGAAATTGTTGGGATTGACAGGAACAGGCTTTGCCCAGCCGAACCCACAGAGCAACAGAAGAAGACACCCAAACAAGTCAATATGTGCCAGTGGTGAAAGTGTCATTCTGCCTTCAAGTTTAGCGGTATCATCTCCGAGCTTATGTGCTGACCATGCGTGAGCGCATTCATGGAGCGGATTAATCAGCAAAATAATCATAATCCTGACAAAATATGCAAGCAGTGTATCCGAACTCAAACAACCATCCCTTTCCTGATATTTAAAACATACTATTTTATTATACTACAAAACAGAAAACATTGCAAGTCTATTTTGATAAAATTTTACACATTCAGAATTTCAATGTCAAAGCCGGACGGACACCGTTCACTTCGCTGACAACATAGCCATGTTTACTGGAGTTACCCATGGAATAAATCAATGCAGCAAGCTGAAGGGTATCTCCCGATGAACGCAGCCACCACCATGCACTACAGGAACGTATTTTTCTTGTAAGCTTTTCTGTTTCTTCAATACTCAGAAGATAAATATCATCCTGTATTTCTTCATTACTGTTCTTAATTCTGTGTGAAGTTTTTGTAATCAACGCTTTTTCTTCACTGGTAAATTCATCATAAAATTCATGATTCAGCCATCTGCGAAGCGTACAGTTTTTCCATATCACAGTTTCTGTTTTTTCATGATATGCTTTTTGACTGACAATATCTTTACAGAACAGTGTACATCTGTCAGAAGATTTGCTGATAATATACCAGTCATAGTTGCCGAAACGGATAATATCATTGATTTTTGCATTTTTCAGGGTTTCTGTAATCGGAATTTTTTTCTGTCCGGCATTCTGTTTCATGTGAGGGGGGTTATTTTTTTCTTTTTGTATTTTCTTTTCCATCATCTGATAAAAATTCACATAGGCTTGTGCCTCTGCGCTTCCCTGTTCAGCAGCTTTCTGAAACAGTCTGAAAGCTTCTTCGTGGTGTGCTTTTCCGTTTTGGAACATTTTTTCCGGCGAAGTTTCCGGCACAAGCTTCTGACATTCGGCATCACTCAGGGGACTGAAAGTCAAGATTTTCTGTTTCAAAATATCACTTCCCATAATTTGATATTATTATTATACAAGATTTTATCAGAAATGTCAATCTGTTTTCTTTCTGGAGCTTTGATGCTATCTGCTGAAAAAATTTTTTTTTAAAAAATTTGAAAAAACACTTGCTTTTTTTCCGGCTTTATGCTATAATATATCACATAAGTGTTTTTACACGTTTTTTTTAGAGCGAAAGGTAGGTGTATTTCAATGGCAAAATGTGCAGTTTGCGGAAAAGGCGTAACATTCGGAAACAAGGTGTCCCACTCTCACCGTTCTTCCAACAGAACATGGAAACCGAATGTACAGCGTGTCAAGGCAATTGTAAAGGGTTCTCCCTGTCACATCTATGTATGCTCCAGATGTCTGCGTTCCGGCAAGGTGGAACGTGCATAATCCGCATGATGATGAAAAAACAATCAGGAGGCAGACGCTTTTGCATCTGTACTCCTGATTTTTTCATTTTTTCAGAATTGATATGATTTTCATAATAAATTATAAATAATTTGAATAAATTAAAAGGAGGAATTTATATGAAAAAAACAAATATCCAGAAATTTGGTGCAGTTCTGCTTGCAGGAATTCTATGTACAGGCGTATCTGTACCACAGATGCGTGCTGTTGCACTTCCTGTTTCCGCAGCGGTCTATACTTCAGTCCCAGCGGGCTATACGGGTATTTATTCAGCAGATGACCTGAGCAATATCAGCAATATGAACGGAAATTATATTCTGATGAATGACATTGACCTTTCTGGCATCAACTGGACTCCTATCGGTCAAAAGCTGACACCCTTCCGTGGAACTTTTGATGGTAACGGCTATGCTATCAAAAATCTGACAATTTCCGGAGAAGTCAGCAACTATGTCATTGGTTTATTTGGGGAATGTTCTTCTACTGCTTCGATTACACGTCTTGCGCTTGTTGACTGCAATATTGACATTACCATACCAGAATCTGTTGCTGCAAGCAATACTTATATTTATGTCGGCGGCATTGTAGGCTATAACGGAAAAGTCTCCAAATGCTATACGACAGGCAATGTACGAGTGAATGTCTATGCCGGAAGTGACAATACTTACTGTATCGGTGGCTTAAGTGGTATGAGTTTTGTACAGGACACATTCAACAACAGTAATGTTACTGTCAGCACATTCAATGGTAGTACGAAAACTATTTTTGCATTTGGTGGTGTGGCAGGTTACAGTTCTACCATCACAAACAGCTATAATACAGGAGCAGTTACTGTTGCACAAAATGCAACAGGCACATATAATATTGGCAGTGTGTGCGGCTATTCCAGCAACAGTTTACTGTATTTCCAGAATAACTATTATCTGAATACCAATTCCGCCTATGCAGCTTCCGGCAACCACAAAGACAGCTATTACACAAGTGCTGCCGGCTACTCAGAAGACCAGATGAAAGAACAGTCAAATTTTGCTTTTGATTTTGATACAACATGGGAGATTAATTCTGGTGCGGATTATGCCTATCCTACGCTAAAAGAAGTCCCCTATGGCGGAAGCAGTTCCCAGCCGATAGACATAACACCTCCGGAAACAACTACTACAACGACTACAGAAACAACGACAACTACAACAGAAACGACAACCACGACTACAACCTCCACTACGCCTGAAACGACAACCACGACTACAACTT
>DJXC01000076.1 GCA_002449575.1 Ruminococcus sp. UBA7014 | reverse complement strand
AGTGGTGACATCAGCGATTCCATGGCATCTGTCAGCAGAATCGGCGAAGTTGTATATGTCAGCAGTGATGACCCGACAATCAATAAAATAATCCGGCATATCATAAAAATACTGGTATTCACGCCGCCTTGTGTAATTTTCAGAAATTTCCATTCCCAGAGCGTTTCGCCACTGTCGATAAATATCAGATTCAAAGCTGCTGTAAATGCCAGTACCGGCAGCAGCGGTTTCATACTTTTCCAGCTCATGTTCAGTGGTACTTTTGAGAGAAACTGCGCCATCACCACAAAAACTGCACCGATTATCAGCGTCCAATAATGCGTTCCCGAAAACAGCATGATGATAAACAAAATGACATAGATAATCTTGAATCTGGGGTCAAGCCTGTGCAGAATGCTGTCAATTGGAAAATATTGTCCCAGTGTAATATCTTTCAGCATGAAGCCGCCCCCTTTCTCAACAATGCAAGCACAGCGGCTTTTGCAGATTCTACAGTATACAAATCTTCCGGCAAGTTATAGCCTTTTTTCCGGAGTGTCTGCATGACAGAAGCAATCTGTGGTACTCTCAATCCAAGCTGTTTCAGTTCATCAGCACGGCGGAATACCTGATAAGTTTCTTCATAGCAGAACAATTTTGCCTTGCTCATCACAAGCAGTTTTTCCGTGAATTCTGCAACATCTTCCATACTATGAGAAACCAGCAGCACAGTACTTTTTGTTTTCTTCTGATAGTCACGAATCTGCCTGAGCATGAGATTTCTGCCTTTCGGGTCAAGTCCGGCGCAGGGTTCATCAAGAATCAGTATTTTCGGACGCATTGCCATAACACCGGCAATGGCGGCTCTGCGTTTTTGTCCGCCGGAAAGCGCAAACGGTGAACGCTCCAGCAGTTCCTTTTCCATACCGAGCATATTGGCAGTTTCCAGCACTCTGGATTTGATTTCTTCTTCACTGAGTCCCATATTCTTACAGCCGAATGCAATATCTTTTGCAACAGTTTCTTCAAACAACTGATATTCCGGATACTGGAATACCAGTCCCACCTGAAAGCGTACCTCCCGAAGTTTCGATTTATCCGCCCAGATGTCCTGTCCGTTCAGCAGTACTTTTCCGGAAGTCGGCTGCAACAAGCCGTTGAAATGCTGCATCAGCGTTGATTTTCCAGAGCCAGTATGCCCAATGACACCAATCATGGTATTTTCTTCAATACATAAATCCACATGGTCAACTGCTGTCTTTTCAAACGGAGTGCCTGCACTGTAAGTATAGGTCAGACCTTCGGTTTTCAGAATTGCCATTTTTTCCTTACCTTTCTGATTATCAATCTTTATAATATTTTTTCAAGAGCCTGCAAACATTCTTCTTCTGTAATAATTTCTGCCGGAACAGCATATCCGGCTTTCCGGAGTTCATAAGCAAGTTCTGTCACCTGCGGCACATCCAGACCGATTTCCTTCATCTTTTCCACCTGAGAGAATACTTTTTTTGGTGTATCATCCAGAAGAATCACACCGTCATCAATGACAACAATTCTGTCTGCAAGAGCGGCTTCTTCCATATAATGCGTGATTAATACGATAGTAATCCCCTGTTCCTGATTAAGTTTCCGGATGGTCTGCATCACCTCCTGCCGTCCCTGCGGGTCAAGCATTGCTGTTGGTTCGTCCAGAATAATACAATCCGGCTGCATGGCAATGACACCCGCAATGGCAACACGCTGTTTCTGACCACCGGAAAGCTGAGTCGGCGCATGATTCCGGTACTCATACATATTGACGGCTTTCAGGGCATCGTCCACTCTCTTCCGGATTTCAGCAGGCGGAACGCCCAGATTTTCCGGTGCAAAGGCGACATCTTCCTCCACAACAGTTGCAACAATCTGGTTATCCGGATTCTGAAACACCATACCGGCTTTCTGACGAATATCAAATAATAAATTTTCGTTCGCTGTATCCAGTCCTTCAACAAACATTTTTCCGGACTCCGGCAGAAGAATTGCATTGATATGCTTTGCAAATGTTGATTTTCCGCTGCCGTTATGACCCAGCACCGCTGTAAAGCTGCCTTTTTCTATCTCCAGAGAAATATCTTTCAGAATCGGCGGATTTTTGGCAGGCTGCTGATTTTCTTCTGCATCTGCCGGATAGCGGAAAACAATATGTTCTGCCTTAATGATTTTTTCCATAGAACAGTTCCTCCGCCTCGTTTCTGCACCAGACTGCCGTTGCACCGCAGGGCAGGCACATACCACTCTGTTCAACAGGCAGTCCGATTTCATCGAAATATACATGACCGCCATATTTTTTTGTCAGAAAGCTGTTCAGGATATAACCCATGACAGATGGTGACAGTCCTGTTGTATAGCTGTTAATCAGGAAAAACAGCGGTGTTTCACTAAGGACATTCACACAGTTCTGCACTAAATCATAGATACTGTTTTCCAGTTTCCATACCTCCCCTCCCGGCCCTCTGCCATAACTGGGCGGGTCCATAATAATAGCATCATATCTGTGTTCCCGTCGGATTTCCCGGAGTGTAAATTTTTCACAGTCATCTACAATCCAGCGGATGGGCTTGTCCTGTAACCCTGACAGTACGGCATTGTCTCTTGCCCACTGTACCATACCTTTGGAAGCGTCTACATGGCAGACCGAAGCTCCGGCATTTGCACAGGCAAGCGTTGCCCCTCCGGTATAGGCGAACAGATTCAGGACACTGACAGACCGTCCGGCAGTCCGGATAAGCGCATCCATAAAATCCCAGTTCACAGCCTGTTCCGGGAATAATCCCGTATGTTTGAATCCGGTTGGTCTGATACGAAACTGTAATTCCTGATACGGCAGTTCCCACTGTTCCGGCAGGTTAGCATGAAATTCCCATTTTCCGCCGCCACTGGCACTTCTGTGATAATGTGCATCTGCTCTTGCCCATAATTTTTCTTCTTTTCTGGTTTTCCAGATAATTTGCGGGTCAGGGCGAATCAGTGTGACACCGTTCCAGATTTCCAGTTTTTCGCCGTCAGATGTGTCAAGAATCCGATAAGATTTCCAATGTTCTGCTGCTCTCAAAATTTTCTCTCCTAACTGCTTTTTGCAATATATTATTAAATTTCTGCTTATGCTTCTTCATCAAGCAGAAGCTGCCCATCATGTTGCACAGTGCTGACCTGTACCGGATAGCCAAGATGCTGATAGGCAAGCTGTGTGGCACATCGTCCCCGTGGGGTTCGAGATAAAAATCCAAGCTGCATCAGGAACGGTTCACAGACATCTTCCAGAGTAACGGCTTCTTCACCAAGTGCGGCGGCCAGTGTTTCCAGTCCGACAGGACCGCCGCCATAGCCTTTGATAATCATATCCAGCATACGGCGGTCATTGCTGTCCAGTCCCAGCTCATCAATTTCGAGACGGTCAAGAGCTTTTCCGGCAATTTCCTGTGTGATTTCACCGCTGCCGAGAACGTCTGCAAAATCACGGACACGTTTTAATAATCTGTTGGCGATACGGGGTGTACCTCTGGAACGCCTTGCCAGTTCCATTGCGCCGTCAGCAGTACAGGGAATATTTAGAATCTGTGCGCTTCGGCGGATAATATCTGTCAATTGTTCCGGTGTATAGAGTTCCAGCCGCTGTACAATACCGAATCTGTCACGCAACGGCGCAGAAAGCTGACCGGCTCTGGTCGTTGCTCCGACAAGGGTAAATGCCGGTAAATCCACACGCAGTGACCGTGCAGAAGGACCTTTTCCGACAATAATATCAATAGCATGGTCTTCGAGTGCCGGATAAAGAATTTCTTCAACAGCTCTGTTCAAACGGTGAATTTCATCAATAAACAAAACATCACCGGGAGAAAGATTTGTCAGAATCGCTGCCAAATCCCCCGGACGTTCAATTGCCGGTCCTGTCGTAATTCTTAGATTGACACCCATTTCATGGGCAATAATCGCTGAAAGTGTAGTTTTTCCCAGCCCCGGAGGTCCATAAAGCAGCACATGGTCAAGCGCACCTTCACGCCGTCGGGCTGCCTCGATATAAATCGCCATATTTTCCTTGACTTTGTCCTGACCGATATATTCTGTCAGTGACAGCGGACGGAGTCCCCGTTCCAGTCCAGTATCTTCTTCCGTTTCCTGTGCGGAAACCAGTCTGTTATCAAATGTAAAATCCCCTGTTTCTATCATAAAAAAATCACTCCTGTATAATTATCTCTGAAAATAGCGTTTTTCATTTCTCACATAAAACGGTGTCTGGTTCATGACAGCTTTTTTGGCGAGCGCATGTTCATAACTGAGAAAATATAAATGCTGATTTTCATTATTGTTGCTTTTTACCAGATAACGAGCCAGTGCAACGAATAATTTTCGAGTATTGCCGAGCATATCCACTACAATCAGCAGACGGGGCTTTTCGCTGCCTTTCTGCATTTCGACAATAAAAGCCCTGTCCACATTCGGCTGAGAACTGAAAAATTTCGCTGCTGGTTTGGTAATATGCAGCAGCGGCTGCTGTGGTTGGTGATAGCTGAGTGTTTCAAATTCATTATAAGAATTCGCTTTGATATGCAGATTTTTTGCAATCTGCAACACTGCTTTAATTTCCGGCGAGCTGAATTCCTTGCCGTAAGAATTCGGGTTCAGCACAGCATTTCTGTCCTGAATCAGGTCAAAAAAGCGCAGACAATTCATCTGACAGCATTCCACATATTTTCTGGCAAATTTTTGTAAGCCCAGATGACTGGTAAAAAACGGAATAAAAATTTCACCTTCCGGATTACGGACAGTCACCAGTTCCAGACGGACATCAGGCTGATTTGCCGATGACTGTACCGGATTTTTACAAATCACAAAAATATCACTTCTTATCAATGTTTGCAGAAAAATATTTCTTCTGGAAGGGTCATTAATCGCTTTTTTCAGTAATTCATCCAGATTCATCATTTCTCCTCCTTAGTGATTATCGGGAATTTTTTCCCATCTGGCGCAGTGTCAGACGGATTAATTCTTCTGTTGAAAGATTTTCATCCAATCCGGCAAGTACGGGCATGACTTCTTCCTGACGATAACCCAGCACAGCAAGGGCAGCAAGGGCTTCGGAAAAATTGTCTGCACCGGCAGAAACTGTCTGCACGGGTGCTTCCTGTAACAGCGGACTGGATTTGAGCAGCTTGTCTTTCAAATCCAGAACAATGCGTTCCGCAGATTTCTTGCCGATACCCTTAACTTTTGTTAAAGCGGCACTGTCTCCGGAAGCCACCAGCAGTGCAAATTTATTGGGTGTCAGGTCTGACAGAATAGAAAGTGCTGCTTTTCCGCCGACTCCTGATACTGTCAGAAGCATCTGAAAACATTTCAGCTCGTTTTTATCAGCAAATCCGAACAGTTCGACAGCATCTTCTCTGACATTCATGTGTGTATAGACTCTGACTTCGTTTCCGATTTCTCCGAGTGTGGAAAGGGTTGTATTTGTTGTCCGGCAGGCATAGCCGACTCCAGCACATTCGATAACGGCGAGATTAGGTTCTTTTTCGGTTAAAATTCCGTGTAAGCTGTAAATCATAATTATACTCCGGTTAGTTCATAATATAAATTTTTTTGTCTTCTTCGAGAGCATCCAGAATTTTTGCAAGCTCATCAGAAGCATTTTTTTCTTCCGAATACATTCCCATGACCTGTGTACTATTAGCAACAATAGCATATTTTTCTTTTCCGCCGAAATTTCTGGTAACATTCAGCATGTTAAAGCCGTCATTATCTCCGAACTGAATTAAAGCTTTCTTATCCTGTGATAAAATATACATATTTTGAAATCCTCCTGTAAAAATTATCTTCTGCCACGACAGAAATGACCATGGCAGATGGCAATCGCCAGTGCATCAGCAGCATCATCCGGCTTGGGAATCTGTTCCAGTTTCAGAATATTTTTGGTCATATTCATGACTTGTTTCTTCTCGGCTTTTCCGTAGCCGACAACAGCCATTTTGACCTGTAAAGGCGTATATTCAAAAACCGGAATTTTTTTCTTGGCGGCTGCCAGAATCAGAATACCTCTTGCCTGAGCGACATCAATTGCCGTTTTCTGATTAGTTGTAAAATATAATTTTTCGACCGCCATGCAGTCAGGCTCATATCTGCGGAATACTTCCTGAATATCCGTATCAATACTGCAAAGCCGCTCTGTAAATGGTGTATGTGCTTCGGTCAGAATTGCGCCGTAATCAATGGGTGCAAAATTTGCTCCGGCATAGTCTACAATTCCAAAGCCTACAATTGCATAACCGGGGTCAATCCCCAGAATTCTCATGAATCATCACTCCCTGTCTCATGCACTTCTTATTATAACATAAAAGGCAATCCTTTTTCAATACCTGATTGGAAATTTTGTATTGATTTTTCCGAAAAAATTTTGTATAATAATAATTAGTACAGCGAATGCTGTCAAATCTGCATCAGGAGGATGATTTATGAACTTAGAAGAATTAAGAAAAGGCATCAGCGAAATTGATACCCGCATGGTTTCAGAATTTGCTGACAGAATGGAACTGTGCCGGCAGGTCGCCCTGTACAAGCAGGAACACGGCTTACAAATTTTCCAGACTGACCGTGAAAAAGAAGTCATTGAGCATATCCGGGAAATTGCTCCCGAAGGGCTGGACGGCTATGCTGCTGTTCTGTTTCAGAATATTATGGACATCAGCAAATATTTACAGTACCGTGAACTGCATAAAAATGTACAGCCTTATGAGTACAAGCCGCTGATTCTGGAATCTTCGACAAGTGTCGCTTGTCAGGGTACTGCCGGTGCAAATGCTGAAACTGCTGCAAAACAGATATTCGGTCAGAACTGCAAGCCCAAATTTCTGCCCGGCTTTGCCGATGTTTTTGAAGCCGTCCAGAACGGTGAAGTCCAGTTCGGCATCATTCCGGTTGAAAATTCTACTGCCGGAAGTGTAGTACAGGCTTATGACCTTATGGCAAAGTATAATTTCTATATCTGCAAAACGACAACAGTCGAGATTACCAACTGTTTTGCCGTCCGGAAAGGTACGAAATTATGGGATGTGAAAGAAGTCTATTCCCATCCCCAGGCTTTGACACAGTGCGCCCGTTTCATTACTGTACATGACATGCACCCTATGCCTTATAGTAATACTGCTACTGCTGCCCGGATGGTCGCTGAATCTGACCAGCCTTACGGCGCAATCTGTTCCGAAAACTGCGCTAAGCTTCACGGTCTGGAAATTCTTCAGAAATATATTTCTGATTATGTGCCGAATTATACAAGGTTTATCTGTATCTCGAAAGAACTGCTGCTTCCGGACAATGCTGACAGGGTTTCTGTTATGCTGAAATTGCCTCATGAAGAAGGTTCACTTTATCGTTTGCTGAGTAAATTTGTCATTGGCGGTATGAATCTGCTGAAACTGGAAAGCCGTCCTATCCGCAATGGCAGCTTTGATGTTATGTTCTATCTGGATTTCAGCGGCAGCATTCATGATACAGAAGTCTGCGCCCTGCTTTCAGAACTGTCTGAAAATCTGGAATATTTCAAATTTCTCGGAAATTTCAGCGAAATATAGCATTTCTGCTGAAATCTGTAATCAGCCTGTAATGATTTGCATTGATTCTGTTATTGCATTTTTTTCCAAAAGCCGGTATAATAAATATAATTAAATTTATCATGACAGGAAGTGAAAGTATGTATTACTGCTGTGCAATGACCAACAAAGGTATCCGCCCTCATAATGAAGATGCGCTTTTAATTCAAAAAACAGTCCTGACTGATGGCGTGAAAGAATGTGAACTTTCCAGTCCGTTTCTGCTTGCTGTTGCAGACGGCGTTTCCGGTGAACAGTCTGGCGAACTTGCTTCGTCCGCCTGTCTGCATATGCTGAAAGAAATTTCTTTCTCCAGCCGTGTGGACATGAAACAAAAATTATCTTCTATTCATACTGCACTTGCCGAACTTGGTGCAAAAAAAGAAAATACCAGAAATATGCAGACAACACTATGTGCTGTCGGTATAGACGAAAACGACATGATTCACAGCATCAATGTCGGTGATTCCCGGCTGTACCGTTACCGGAACAATCAGCTCCAGCAATTATCCCGTGACCAGTCCTTCGTTCAGCTTCTGTATGAAGAAGGTATCATTTCTGCTGAAGAACGCCGCACCCATGCCAGAAAAAATATTATCTTTCCGGTACTGGGCAACCTGACCGAACAGCCTGATTTTGATATTCGGGAACATCACGAAAAAATCGAATATGGCGATATTTTATTATTATGTTCCGATGGGTTGTCTGATTATGTTAGTCAAGCGGAAATGGAGGAAATTCTTGCACTCCCGCAACATCTAGCACACCGTCTGCAACTGCTGACGGAACTTGCCCTGCAAAATCAGTGTTCTGATAATATTACAATTATTGCTTTGATACGCATACCTGAAAAATCTGCAATTAAAAGAATAGCAGAAATCAGCCTCTTTCCGTAACAGGAAAGAGGCTCTTGCTATTCCCGGAATATCAGGTCATATGCAGCTTCCGGCGGTTCAGGAAGCGGAATCCAACCTTGTTCATCAATTTCATTCTGCCAGCCTTCCATAGCATCTTCTGTATTAAAATAATATTCATCGTAAGAACTGCGTACAGCATCCGGTGCAAGATAAAGATAAACAAAAGTCCCGCCATTCCGGATTTCATCTACAACAATTTTATAAATCAGTTCCCTGTCATTTGCCGGATGTGGTGTTTTCAGCCATCCAAGCCATCTTTTATGCCGTTTTTTCATACTTTCTTTTCCACTTTCCATAGCAGGAACGTTTCCTGAAATCTGTGTGTCGGACAGGTACGAGGAACTAAAAATGTCACTGCCTGTTTATGATTCACAATATGAAATTCCGAAGCATTCGGCAGATATTCGCCGTCAATTGTCCACGGAACATCTGTTTCTTCCAGCAGTTCCACTTTGATTTCAGAAGAACGCAGACAATACACCTGTTCATTTTCAGGAAATTCGTGAATATCTTTCAGAAATTTCAGAACTTTTCCCAAATCCCCAGGCTTGGCAAGCTTTTTAATCAGTGTCACTTCAAAATCACCGTCATCAAAACAGAAATCATTAATATCCAGTACACTGCCGACAGAGGCGGAATTTGTAATCATACCATAGATAAACTCATCTTCTATTACATAGCCGTCACAGGTAATGCGCATCGGATATGCCCGGATACTGGCAAGGCTTGTCATGGCGTTTAGCATATATGCTACTGGTCCAAGCATATTCTTGATATTCTGTGGCGTTCCGTAAGCAATATCTGTAAACGCACCAAATGCAGCAATATAGCTAAAGCCTCTGCCGTTGACTGTGCCGATGTCTATTTTTCTCGGAAGACCGTCCAGAACTTCTTCACAGGCTTTGAGCATATCCTTTGAAATATCCATGCTCTTAGCAAAATCGTTTACAGAACCGCATGGAATATAGCCAACCGGAATATTTTTTTCTGCTTTCAGAAGTCCGTCCATCACTTCATGCAGCGTACCATCCCCACCAGAACAGAAAATATAATCATATATGCCGGAATTTGCTGAAAGAATTGCAGCTTCTGTTGCATCCTGTACTGCCTGTGTGGGATGTACCGTAACTTCATATCCGGCTTTTGTCATCTTATCCAGAATTTCTCCCAGACAGGAACTAAGTTCAGCTTTTCCTGCCTGCAAATTACAGATATAATAAATACGTTTCATTTTGAATCATGTTTCTCCTTCAGAATATGTTTTTTAATCTGGAATCCTGCAAATGTGGCAACTGCTCCAATACAGGCAATGGCAATACACAAACCATATTTGCCGTCAGACAGGCTGTCACCCATCAATACTGAGGCGGTCAGTGCCGGAAACCGTGCCAGTGTGGACAGCAATAAAAACTGTTTTCCCTGAATTTTTGTCAGTGGTACAATATATGTCAGCAAATCTTTTGGAATACCCGGTATCAGAAATAAAATAAACACCCAGAATTCAAGTTTGTCTTCATCTTCGAGAACTGAGAATTTTTTAATTTTTTCTTCTTCAATAAAGACATTAACCATCGGTCTGCCAAATTTTTTCACCAAACTGTAGACAAACAGTGTTCCCAGAAATGCGCCGGTCACTGTCAGGAATATACCAAGCCAGCCGCCGAACAGTACCCCAGCAGTAATTTCCAGAGGTCCTCCCGGAATAAATGCTATGACAATCTGTAATGCCATCATCAGCAAAAATACCAGCGGCGCAAAGATACCAGCTTTTTCAATCATTTCAGCCAGTTCAGCACGTCCCTGTTCTGTGCCCAGCAACGTGCAAAGCGGTATAAAGTACCGGATTCCCAGAAACAGAATCACCGCTGCTAAAATTAGTATTAAAATTATTTTTAAAAAATTTTTTTTCTTTTCCTGTTTCATAAGCACCCCTTCTTTTCTGATATTATATCACACAATTCCAAAAAAATCAACTAAAACAGGGCTTTTTTCATGTGAAAATCAGATGAAAAAATTTTTTTAAAATTTTTAAATTTTTTTTGAAAAAACACTTGACAAATCTAAAAAAGTGTGATATAATAATACATGTTGTGAGGGACATAACAAAAACAAAAAAATGAGACACTAGCTCAGCCGGTAGAGCACCGCCCTTTTAAGGCGGGTGTCGAGGGTTCGAATCCCTCGTGTCTCACTGAAAACTCTGCTGATGTTCAGCAGAGTTTTTTATTTTTCTCTGAAAAGGAGCTGTTGATATTGACAATAAACCCTATTGCTTATATTTACACGGATTTTAAAGAAAAGTTCGGGATTCCACGTCAAGCCGGGCGCATTCCGGAACTGACCGGCAAAATCGTTTTTGAGCCGGAATTCCGGAATCCGGATGCTTTACGAGGAATCACAGATTTTTCACATTTATGGCTGATTTTTGATTTTTCAGCAGCACACCGGGAAACATGGTCGCCGACTGTCAGACCGCCACGGCTCGGTGGAAATCAAAGAATCGGTGTTTTTGCAAGCCGTTCACCGTTCCGTCCGAATCCGATAGGGTTGTCCTGTGTCAAACTGGAAGGCATCAAACATGGCGACTTACTAGTTTCTGGTGTGGATTTGCTGGACGGTACACCAATTCTGGACATTAAGCCTTATCTTCCTTATACAGATTCCCACCCGGAAGCGCAGGGCAGCTATGGTGAACTGCTGAAATTACATCATTTGCATGTCACATTTCCGGAAAATCTGCTTTCTGTCATCCCAGAAGAAAAACAAAAAGCTGTCATTTCCTGTCTGGCAGATGACCCTCGCCCTTCCTATCAAGACGACCCGGAAAGAATCTATAGTATGCGCTTTGCGGAATTTGACATTCATTTTCAGGTAAATCACACAAATCTGAACGTAATCAAAATTGATAAACTTTCTGAATAAATAAAAAGACTGTCTCAAACGAGACAGTCTTTTTCCACATGCCGGCACTTATCTAAATTCCCG
>DJXC01000116.1:2646-20169 GCA_002449575.1 Ruminococcus sp. UBA7014 | reverse complement strand
GTTCCGGCGAACAGAAATTCTGCATCCGGAACATGTTCCTTAATAATTCCGGCAATCGCCAAAGCCGGGTTGATATGTCCGCCCGTGCCGCCTCCTGCAAGTAATACTTTCATAAATACTAATCCTTTCAAAATATAATTTCTGTCTATAAGTAAAGGTCTTTCTGTCCGAACTCACAGTGCTGATATTTATAGTCCATGAATCTTATCTGCAATTCATGATTTCCCTGCTGATTGGCTTCCATAATGAGAGTATCAATATATTTTTTCACCAGTTCCGGAAAGTCGCGGATAAAACTCTGCATCAGATTTTCATCACTGAGCCGGACAAACACCGGAATCATCTCCGGAAAATGTTTCCGGAGATATTTTTCTGCTCCGGCTTCATCTATGTGATACAGATAAATCTGAAACAGCAAATCGTGCCGGACTTCCGGCAGAAGCATATTATCTGTATTTTCGTCCTGATATTTTTTAAAATCCACAAAAAATGACGGAAAAGAGACTCCTGCATTTTTATCAGGAAACGTAAAAAATATTTTTTCATGAGAAACAAAAAGCGGTACGCGTTTCAGATGCGGACATTCTGCAAAAGCTTCAAAGGAAATATCTCTCACTGTTTCCGGAATTCTGATTTTTTGCAGATTGGTACAGCCCTTGAAAGCCTCCTGACCGATATATTTCAGACCGTCCGGGAAATACAGTTCTGTCAGATTTTCACACTCCTGAAAGGCACTTCTTTCAATTGCTGTCAAGCCTTCCGGAAACGTCACTTTTCTGATACGATGCCTGAACTGATTGTTTACATACACCTTTCCTCTGAGTGGACTGCTCACCCAGAGTTTCGCGGGATTGGAAAAGACACTCTCTCCGACAACTTTCACAGATTCCGGAATGCTGATTTCTTCCGCACTGCCTTTATAGTCTGTCAGAATATGATTCACAATCACAAAATCATCCGGATAATGTTCCAGCCACGGTGTCCCGTAAAAGGCATTCTGTCCGATATAGTCAACGCTTTCCGGGATGATGATTTCTTTCAGTCCCCGGCATTCGGCGAAGGCTTCTGCACCGATTCTGGTCACACTCTCCGGAATTTTGATGCTTTTTATCCATTTGTACCACTGGAAAGCACCGTCAGCGATTTCCTTCACGCCGTCCGGAATGACAAGATTCCGGGTTTCCGAACTGACAACGCCTTTCAGTCTGCCTTTCCGGGTGATATTCCACTCAACGCTCATGCGGCTTTTCTTCTTCCTGATTTTTTGCGGATGGCATTTTCCTGATTGACGACATACCTGCCGCGTGAGATATTCAGGACGATACCCATTTCCACAAGCTGCATAATCAGAGCCGTGCCGCCATAACTGAAAAATGGAAGACTGATACCGGTGTTCGGAAACAGATTGCTGACAACGGCGATATTAATAAATGCCTGCAATCCTATCTGAAGTGTAAAGCCGGAAGCGACAAGCATTCCGAATCTGTCCTTGCTGTGTGTTGCAATATGAAATCCCTGTGCTACCAGCAAAACAAATAATAAAATGACAGTAACCGCACCAACAAAGCCAAGTTCTTCGCAGATAATTGAAAATACAAAGTCATTTTCCGATTCCGGAAGATATAAATATTTCTGTCTGGATTCGCCAAGTCCCAGACCGAATACACCACCCGACCCAATAGCAATTAATGACTGTTGTGTCTGATAGGCATCCGCTGATTCAAACGGATGAAACCATGGTTCCAGACGCTTTAAGAAGTAAGTCTGTGTACCAGTAAGAATTTTGGCAGCGACCCAGCCTGCAAGCCCGATACCGCCCACAAGTGCACACAAAAACAGATGCCTGACTCTCGAACCACCAATAAACATCAGCATAATACTCATACCTGCAATCAGCAGTGTACAGGACAAATGCGGCTGAAGCATCAGCAGAACCACAATTGCACCAAGCAAAACCATAAATGGTGCTGTACCATATTTGAAATTTTTCATCCGGTCAAAATTCAAATCTATCAGATAGGAAAATAAAATGACAATCGCAAATTTGGCAAGTTCTGACGGCTGAAACGTCATGCCAAGCGGAAGCCTAAGCCAGCGTGTACAGCCTGTACCCAGGTCAGTGCCGATAAGCAAAACCAGAATCAGCAGAACGACACTGCCGCCATAAGTTACAATTGCAACTTTAAAATTTTGAAAAATATGATAATCCACAAATGACACGCCTATCATTGCCAGCAATCCGACCACACCAAAAAGAGACTGACGAAGTGCGTAATAATATCCGGGTTTATCCTCATTGATAGCGATAGCATAACTTGCGGAAAACATCATAACAATACCGATTCCCAGCAAAAACAGCACAACAATGCCGAATGTCATATTCACACCAGTCATGCGTATTTTTTCTTTTTCCAGTGTTGCCTTTTTCATAAAATCATATCCACCTCCTGTCAGGAATGTTCCGGCATGACAGTCATCAGGCAACAAAACAGCGCAAACCCTGCCAGAATCAGAATTCTTTTCGGGGGGCTGACACCTTCCTGTCTGAGCATACCGAGCAGCGTAGGTTGCCGGAATTTCTGCGGCAGTGCATTGATAAGCCACACTGCCAGATAGAATAATAAAATATCAAGTCTGTGAGAATACAGGCAAATCATCGGCACAGTCATGCCAAGCCAGTAAGTACCAGTCTGTCCGAGACAGCATTTTGCCGGATACAGATTCCAGTAAAAGCAGCCCAGACAAGCTCCGGCAGCAGTCAGGGCATACAGGGCATTGAGATTCTGTTTCCCACTGATGCATACGATTGTCAGAAATAATAGCTGCATACTGCTGACAGTAATGCTGATACCGTCAACATTCTGTTCCGGTTTCTGCATATTTATAAAAAAAACTGTCACCAGTGCCGCACGGACAGGAACACTCAGCGCACCAGCATTCCATTGCAGAAAACCCAAATTCAGAATTTCTTCTTCCGGAGAAAATTTCAGTACAGAATACGTCAGGAAAAATGCCAGAAGAATGACAATCAAACCCGTTTCTCCGGTATCTGTTTTTCTTCTTACAGCACGCTGATAATCATTCAGCCAGCCGAGAAAACCAAACAACAAGCCATGAATCAGCACCATCCGGAGAGAAAGACTTTCTTTTTGGAAGTCCATTCCGGTGCGGTCTGCCCCACTGAACTGGAGATAAAGTGTATAACTCAGTACAAATCCGGCAGTACAGCCGAACAGCAGCAGAATTCCGCACATGGTCGGTTTCAGTTTATCTCCGGAAACAGTATCGGAATTTTGTTTTTCTGTATTTGGGTCAGGTTCACAGAAACGGCATTTCCGCAGGAACGGAATCAGGGCGATTCCCATCAAGCCGCTGCACAAAGCGGAACTCAGTGCAGCGGTCATCTGAAGCCAGACAGGCATGATTAAGCACCATAAAGATTTGTGATAATGTTTTCCAGATGCATACCATGACTTGCCTTGAACAGAAGCACATCACCTTCCTGAACAGTTTCACGGAGTTTCTGTGTCAGGATTTCAGGACTGTCTGTACAGAAAATCTGTACTTTTTCACCGGCATGTTCAGCAATTTTTCTGGATTCTGTACCATAGCAGAAAAGCATATCAATTCCGGCATTCTTCACCATTTCGCCGACACGGGAATGCAGTGTCTCGCTCATCTTGCCGAGTTCGAGCATATCACCAAGAACAGCAATTTTTCTGCCGTCAGCGAGATAATTTCCGAGAACGTTCAGACCTGCCTGCATAGAATCAGGGCTTGCATTATAGCAGTCTGCAATAATAATCTGCCCGTTTTTTTCCATAATATTCTGCCGCATTCCGGTAGGCTGATATTTGGCAAGTCCGCAGAGAATTTCTTGTTCATTCATGCCGGCAAGCGTACCGACCAGATAAGCAGCCAAGGCATTTTTCACATTATGTTCACCAACAGCCGGAAGAACTGCAAGGGATTTTTTCCCGTCATGACAGATGGTGAATGTTGTCACACCATTTTCTTCTTTTATATCTTCGGCAGAAACATCAGCAGGGTTTCCCTGTGTGGAAAATGTATAGACTGGTCTGCTGAGTTCAGATTTCAGCGTGCAGAGCAGTTTATCATCTGCATTGGTAACGAGTGGGGCATCTGCTTTCATACCTTCTAAGATTTCAAGTTTGGCTTTTTTAATACCTTCCTGAGAGCCTAAATTTTCGACATGGGAAAAGCCGATATTGGTAATTACTGCAATTGTTGGTTCTGCGCTGTTGGTCATATTGGAAATTTCGCCGAAGTGATTCATACCCATTTCGAGAACAGCTGCACCGTGCTGACTGGTTAAGTTCAGGAGAGTTTTCGGCATACCGATTTCATTATTAAGATTGGCTTCTGTTTTGAGTGTGTTGTATTTTTCGGAAAGCACACAGGCAATTAATTCTTTTGTAGTCGTTTTTCCAACACTTCCGGTAACAGCAACAATGGGAATATTGAATTTATTTCTGTATAAATTAGCAATCGCAAGCAAAGCCTTTCCGGTATCTTTAACGACAAGACAGGGCAGATTTTCAATCTGCACATCTGTGACAGCAGCAACCGCTCCGGATTCAAGAGCCTGTCTGACAAAATGATGACCGTCAAATTTTTTTCCACGCAGAGCCAGAAACAGACAGCCTTCCGGAAGTTTTCTGGTATCGGTGCTGATTTCAGTAATTTCGGCATCAACGGGGCAGACAGTGCCTAATTTCTGAGCAATTTCTCTGAGAGTTAACATTTCCATGATTTTTCTCCTTCTGATTAGTCTAATACTTTAAGGGCTTCGGCGACAACTTCACGCTCGTCGAAATGCGTATGATAATGATTTGCAAAAATCTGATAATCTTCATGACCTTTTCCGGCAAGGACAATTACATCACCGGGGTCAGCCGTTCTGAGCGCATGAGCGATAGCTTCACGGCGGTCAATGACAACTTCAAACGGTGTATTGCTGGATTTAAGACCTTCGAGAATATCTTTAATAATCAATTCAGGGTCTTCATCACGGGGATTATCGGAAGTAATTATCAGCTTATCTGCAAATTTTGCGGCTGCCTGTGCCATAAGCGGACGTTTGGTTTTATCACGGTTTCCGCCGCATCCGAACAGGCAGACGAGTTTATTTTCGGTATAAAGCCTGACATTTTCGAGAATATTTTCGATAGCATCAGGGGTATGGGCATAATCACAGATAACAGAAAAGTCTTTTCCGGTAGGAATCACTTCACATCTGCCACGGACTCCGGTACAGGACTGTAATGCCGGAAGAATCTGTTCGTCTGTGAGTCCGTAAAGATTGCAGACGGCATATGCCGCCGAAGCGTTTGCAATGTTGAAATAACCAGTCATATGCATAGAAATCTTTTTCTGATTCAGCAGAAATTCCGTACCGTTTGCCCTGACAGTCACGGGCTGATAAGCATAATCTCCGGTATTGCCGTAACTGTATTTTTCACAGGAAATTTCCTGATACAGTCTTTTACCGTAAGCATCATCTGTATTGACAACAGCTTTATCACAGACAGAAAACAGCATTTTCTTTGCCTGATAGTAATTTTCCATGGTCTTATGATAATCCAGATGGTCTTGTGTCAGATTAGTGAATACAGCAATATCAAAATGAGTCTGACCGATTCTTTTCTGCACCAGTCCGAAGGAAGAAACTTCCATAACGACTGTATCACAGCCTTTCTGATACATAGTATCATAAAGCTGCATAAGTTCATAAGTCAGCGGTGTCGTATTATTGGTATGCACAATTTCGTCACCGATTTCGTTCTGAATCGTACCGATTAAGCCGACCTTATGCCCGTTTGCGGTCAGAATATGCTTGATGACACTGGTTGTAGTAGTCTTGCCGTTTGTTCCGGTCACACCGATGAACTTCATTTTCTGTTCGGGATGTCCGAACCATGCAGAACAGAGTTCACCGTAAAAAGCACGGCTATCCTTTACCAAAATCTGCCGTTCACCAAGGTGTAAATCCCGTTCGGTAACGACAACAGCCGCTCCCTGTTCGAGAGCCTTTTCTGCAACGGTATGCCCGTCGAATGTTTCGCCTTTCACACAGACAAAAACACAGCCTCTGATAATTTTTCTGTTATCATCTGTGATGAATGTGATTTCTGTATTTTTTAAATTTTCTGATACAGAAACCTTGTTTTCCAGTAATTCTGAAAGTTTCATAAATCCATCTCCTAAAATTCTATCAGTCGCCCTGACCGCTGGTGCTGTAATCAAGCTGAATGACTGTGCCCACTTCAACAACTTCGCCTGCTGGAATTGACTGGGACTGTACAAGAACGTCTGTTCTGTCTGTCGATGCACCAACAGCAACATGATTCAGTCCGGCATTGGCAAGAGCCTGATTGGCATCAGAAGCAGTATAATCCTTAATATCTGGAACAGTTACAAATTCAGGTTCATAATTCTGTTCGGTATAAAGAATTACAGTTCCGCCGGAAGATACTGTATAGCCTGTCAGCGGACACTGTCCGACAACAGTATCCCCATTGCCTTTGACTTCATATTGCAGACCCAGTGCGGTCAGAGTTTCTTCTGCGGATGTGAGCTGAGAATCCAGCAATAACGGGATTGTCACATCAAGATTTGCATATTCTTCATCAGTATATTCAGGATAATAGCCGAGATATGGCAGAGCTTCTTCAAGAATCATACGGGCGTAAGGGGCGGCAACCTTCGAGCCATAATAGCTTTCGCCCATTGGTTCATCAGCCATGATAAGCATCACGATTTCAGGGTCATCTGCGGGCGCAAAGCAGACATAAGAAGCGACATATTTATCTTCGTCACCAGTTTCAAGTTTCTGAGAAGTACCGGATTTACCGCCGATAGCATAGCCTTTAATATAGGCATTTGAACCGCCGTTGTTATCAACAACTGCCTGAAGCAGTTTCCGGACTTGTACGGAACTTTCTTCGGAGATAACCTGCCGTTTGATATTCGTACCGAAACTTTTGATAACATTGCCTTCACTGGAGACAATTTTATCCACAACATGGGGTTCTACCAGATAGCCGCCATTGATAGAAGCCGCAATGCCAGTAATCATTTCCATTGGGGTGAGGGAGTTTGACTGTCCGAATGCGCTTGCACCAAGGTCAACAATACTCATTTTTTCTTCCGGACGATAGATACTTGAACCTTCACCGGGCAGGTCAATTCCGGTAGTTTCAGTCAAACCGAATGCGCTGAAATACTGTGAAAATTTATGAATGCCGATTCTGATACCGACTTCAATAAAAGCTGGGTTACAGGAATTTGTAAGAGCTTCAGAGAAAGTCTGTTCGCCGTGACCGCTTCGCTTATGACAATGAATGGGCTTAGGTTCGCCGGGAATAGTATAAGCACCGCTGCAAACAAACCGGTCATTTTCGACATCGACAACTTTTTCTTCAATTGCCATTGCCGTTGTAAAGATTTTAAAAACAGAACCGGGAACATAAATTTCTGTAATGGCTTTATTTTTCCACTGCTGTTCACGGGCAGTAATATACGCATCTTTGTATTCATTCTGCGGAAGTGACTGGAGATAATCGCTTGTTGCTTTATCATAAATGACAGAGGGTTCATTGAGGTCAAAGCTGGGATAAGTTCCCATTGCATAGACTGCGCCGGTTTTAGCGTTCATGATGATACCGCAGGCACGGTTCTGTACATCAAAAGTTTCGCACATATCCTGTAAATTTTTTTCAAGATAGTACTGCAACGTCATATCCAGAGTAAGATAGAGTGAACTGCCATCTTCTGCCGGAAACGTCGTGGAATAACGATACGGCATTTCATTTCCTTTGGCATCCGTTGCAGAAATGACTCTGCCGTTTGTGCCAGACAAATATTTATTATAATATGCTTCCAGACCGTACTGCCCGTCGCCGTCGCTGTTGGTGAAGCCTATCACCTGTGCAGCAAGTTCGTTTTGTGGATAGTAACGTTTTGTATCTTCTTCAGTCTTGATAGAAGTCAGTCCGTAAGTATTCAGATACTGCATTAATTCATCTGCAATATTTTTTTCAACCTGTGTCTGGAGAACATAATATTTAGTGTCTTTTTCGGCGGCTTCACGGACACTTTCCACAGTAAGATTTAATTTTTCGGCAAGGGTCTGGAGAATTTCTTCTTTCAGTTCTTCAATAGGCATTACAATTTTATCAGGGTCAAGTGTTTCACCTTTGTCAATAGCCTCCTGCCGTTTTTTCATCGTTTCGCCGATTTTTTCCATATCGCTCTGAAACTGATTCGGGTCGATATAAACTTTATAGACTGTTGCGCTCCGTGCGAGCGGTTCGCCGTTGCGGTCGTAGATGCTGCCACGGTTTGCCGTGATGGTGATACGGCTGAAATGCTTATTATTGGCTTTTTCGGCATATACATCATGATTGACAATACACAGCAGTGCCAGTTTGATAATGACCGCCGCCGCCATTGCCATACAGAAGCCGAATGCACCAATCACTGCTTTTTTCTTCATGGCAGCAGTAGGTTCATAATCTTTTCTGTTTTCGTTCAAGCAGCTCACCTCGGTTTTAATTAAACTAAAAAATTATCTAAAAAACAGGCAGGTATCTTTTGTGTATCCTGCCTGCGTGTAGTCGTTTCTGAATCAGCGGAAAATTTGCCGCCGTCTCTCTCTTTGCGGCGGCAAATCCGCACACTCGTTCCTTGTATCCTTTTTTGCCTCTGCCTGTTTCAAGCTTATGCGGACTAACCTCTCATATATGACACAAAGTTGTCAAAAGCGTTTTTGACTTTGACAAACAAATTCTGTTCTTCTTCAGGGATTTCGACCACATCTGCGGTTTGAATCTGGATATATTCCACCTGCGAAGGGTTCAGCGGATGCATACCGAGTACATTTTCGGCATATTCCTGTACATTTTTATTAGAAGTTTTTCCGGCGAGTTCCGTCTGCATTCTGACATTTTCGCTCTGGAGGTCAGTATATTCTTTCTGTTTTGCGGTAATTTCGCTTGTCAGCTGAAGCTGTTGTACGTTACTTAAAATCACAGCCGCCAGAAGTGCAAAGCACACAAGTGCGCCCAGAATCACTTTGACGACAGAAAGTTTTTTTTCAGTTTTTGGAGTCGGGTACTCCAGTTTCTGGTCAATATCATTCATAGCCGAATTGTTCAGCTCCTTTCCTGATATGGAAAGAATCACAATCCAGACAATGCAGAGTATTTTTATAATTTTTCAATGACTCTGAGTTTTGCGCTGTGACTTCTGTGATTCTGTTCCAGTTCGGACGAACCGGCAATAACGGGCTTGCGTGTGATGAGTCTCGCCTTGGGTTTATTTCCGCAGACACACTGCGGAAAATCGGGCGGACAAGTACAGCCTCTGCACCATGTGGCAAACTGTTGTTTCACGATACGGTCTTCGAGGGAATGGAATGTAATCACGGCAAGCCTTCCGCCGGATTTCAGGCAGGCAAAAGCCGCATTCAGTCCAAGATGCAAATGATGGAATTCGTCATTCACTGCAATGCGGACTGCCTGAAAAGTTTTTTTGCAGGGATTTTTATCTCTCCGGTATTTTTGCGGCACAGCCTGACGGACAAGCTCTGCGAGTGTTCCCGTTGTGACAATGGGGGCATTCTCTCTGGCACGGACAATTCCGGCGGCAATACTACCGGCGAACTTTTCTTCCCCATATTCATAGAGAATTTTTTTGAGTGCCTGCTCGTCCCAAGTGTTAATAATATCATATGCGCTGATACCTTCCTGACTCATGCGCATATCCAGCGGCGCATCTGCATGATAGGAAAATCCACGTTCTGCCTCATCGAGCTGATGAGAAGAAACGCCTAAATCCAGCAGAATACCGTCAGCAGCAAGGATGTTCAGACTATCGAGAATCTGCCGCATCTGCGAGTAGTTACCTTGCACCACCTTTGCCGGAAAATCCTGCAATCGTGCTGTAGCGGCTGCTACAGCATCCGGGTCACGGTCCAAGCCGATTAACAACCCGTTTTTGTCTAATCGGGAAGCAATTTCTCTGGAATGCCCTGCACCGCCGACAGTTCCGTCAATATAGATTCCATCGGGACGGACTGCCAGATTTTCGAGAGTTTCCGATAACAAAACCGGAATATGTGCAAATTCCATAGAGACCTCCTTTTTGACAGTGTTTTTTCCTTTTGTTCTTATCTTTTTCTATAGGCTTAGTGCCTGATTTAATTATAGCACATTCAACAGAAACAGGCAACTAAATTACATTACAAATTTTATGAAATTTTATTTCTACTTTTTAGTTATATTATACAAATCATAGAAATTGTGAAAAAGTGAAAATTTCACGCTGACAAACGAACTTACACGTTTTCGAGAAACATTTGTTTGATTTTGAAAAATTCCGGATTTTTTCAGAACAGACAGCAAAAACAAAATTTCGACATCTGTCATTTTTCACAAAGTTTTCAGCTTGTTTTTATGAAATATTCTGTATTTTTTATGAAAAATCACAAATTTCAAAAAAGCCCTTGACAAAGTAGCAAAAATATACTATAATCAGATTATAGCAAGTAGCAAATTAATACTAACTAAAAGCAAGGTGATATCTTTTGACAGAACAGGAATTTTTAAAAGAATATGACAGCTCCGGATTTCAGAAGCCGTCAGTTGCTGTGGATTTGGTCTTGTTCACTGTCCGTGGGGAAAGTTTGCAGGTACTTCTGACAGAAAGAAGCCAGTATCCTTTTATTGGCAAGCTGGCATTGCCGGGAGTTTTCATCCGGATAGATGAAACACTTGACGAAGCTGCACAAAGGGCATTATATCAGAAAACCGGACTGCATGACATTTATCTGGAACAGCTTTATACATGGGGTGCGCTGGAACGTGACCCACGAATGAGAATCATTTCCGTTTCGTATTATGCACTTGTACCGGATTCACAGATTCCGGAATCAGAACAAAACAAATTCTCCCCTGTTGCGGAAATTTTACAGCGTGAGGATATTGCCTTTGACCATCGTGAAATAATCCGGTACGGACAGGAGCGAATCCGGAACAAGGTCAGTTATACGGATATTGCATTCTCACTTGTACCGGAAGAATTCACACTTCCCCAGTTACAGAAAATTTATGAAATTCTGCTTGGGCAGAAGCTTTACAAGGCGAATTTCCGGAAGAAAATCGCTGACAAGATTCAGCCGACTGAAAAGCTTACATCCGGAACAAAGCACCGCCCCAGCAGAATTTACAGAAAGAAGGATTGATTTTATGATTCAGAACTTAATACCTACAGAAAGCAAAGTTTTTCTGGATGGAAAAACTGCACTTGTCATTGTCGACATGGTCAACGGCTTCCTGACAGAGGGCATTCTGTCAAGTCCACGCTCGGCATCGGTTCTTCCGGAATGTGAAAAACTTCTGAAATTTTTCAAAGAAAAGAATCTGCCGTGTGTAGCATTTGCAGATTGTCATGAGCCGGACTGTATTGAATTCAGTTCGTTTCCGCCGCACTGTATCAAAGGCACATCAGAAAGCGAAATTGCTCCGGCATTGCAGAAAATCGGCGGCTATCTCAAAATTGAAAAGAATTCTACAAACGGATTCCTGACACCGGAATTTCAGCAATTTCTGAAAGAAAATCAGCAGCTTGAAAGAATTGTCGTGTGTGGTGTCTGCACAGATATTTGTGTCATGCAGTTCTGTTTAACGCTGAAAACATTCTGCAATCAGGAGAACAGAAAACTGGAAGTGCTGCTTCCCGTGAATGCTGTTGAAACTTACGATGCACCTAATCATAACGCCGATTCCATGCAGAATGCCGCTCTTGCAATGATGGCACAAGCCGGAATCAAATTAACTTCGGAGGTAATTTATCATGAGTAATTTAACACTGGATAACAGAAATTTAACTATGCTTGTCGATTTCTATGAACTGACTATGGGGAACGGATTTCTCGAAAACGGATGCGGTGAGAAAATCGCCTATTTTGATATGTTCTACCGCAAAGCCCCGGATGATGCCGCCTATGCCATCGCCGCTGGACTGGAACAGGTGATAAAATATCTGAAAAATTTAAGCTTTTCTGATGAAGATATTGCCTATCTGAGAAGTAAGCATCTGTTCTGTGAAACATTTCTGGAATATCTGAAAAATTTCAGATTTACCTGTGATGTATGGGCAGTTCCGGAAGGTACACCGATATTCCCGTCCGAACCGATTCTGACTGTCCGTGGACCTGCTATGCAGGCACAGCTTGTGGAAACTATGATTCTGTTAAGCATAAATCATCAAAGTTTAATTGCCACAAAAGCAAACAGAATCGTGACAGCGGCACAGGGACGTCCGGTCATGGAATTCGGTTCGAGACGTGCGCAGGGCTATGATGGTGCAATTTTGGGAGCAAGAGCTTCTTATATCGGCGGTGTTGCCGGAACAGCCTGTGCTATTGCAGACAGAGCCTTTCAGATTCCGGCACTCGGCACAATGGCGCACAGCTTTGTACAGATGTTTGATACCGAACTGGACGCTTTCAGAGCTTATGCAAAAGTTTATCCGGACGACTGTACACTGCTGGTAGATACTTATAATGTACTGCACTCTGGTATTCCGAATGCGATTACAGTCTTTCAGGAACTGGAAGCGCAGGGACACAAGGGCAAAGGTATCAGAATTGACAGCGGTGATATGGCATATCTCTCGAAAAAGGCAAGAAAAATGCTGGATGCCGCCGGGCTGGATTATATTGGAATTGTAGCTTCCAATTCGCTGGATGAATATATTATCCGTGACCTGATTATGCAGGGCGCACAGATTAACAGTTTCGGTGTCGGAGAACGTCTGGTAACTTCCAAATCTGAACCAGTATTCGGCGGTGTATACAAATTAGCCGCTGTTGAAGAAAACGGCGAAATTATTCCGAAAATCAAAATTTCCGAAAATATCATCAAGATAACAAATCCGTCTTTCAAGACACTCTGGAGACTGTATGACAACGAATCTGGCAAGGCAATTGCTGATGTACTGACACTGCATGACGAAGTGATTGATGATACACAGCCTTATGAAATTTTTGACCCGGTTCACACTTACAAGAGAAAAACTGTCACGAACTTTACAGCGAAGAAATTACAAATTCCGGTATTTGTGAACGGCGAATGTGTTTATGAAAGCCCTTCCCTTCCGGAAATTCAGACATATTGCAAAGAGCAGCTTGAAACTCTCTGGGAAGAAGTCAAGCGTTTTGAGAATCCGCAGACTTATTTTGTAGACCTGTCTCAGAAACTCTGGGATTTGAAACATGACATGCTCAAAATGAAATTCAATCATTAAGAAAAAACAAAACAAACTCCCGGTCTAATTCACGCTCACCGGGAGTTTTAGTTTCTATTCAGTTGTAAATATCAGCTAAAATTCAGCCTGTACATCACTAAATTATAAAGAAGCTGATTTAAATTCCGTTACAGAGACTTCATTGTGCATTGGTCACACTCGCCTTTCAACTAAGGTTTTTTGAGAATTTCTTTCACAGCACTTTTCATACGCACCACATCTTTCATATCAGAATTTTTTAAAGAGATAAGCATCCATTGGCATGTACCTCGATTCCAACAAATTCGGGTTGTGTGCTATATATAAAGTTTCGCTGCCATGATGAAAGCCTTAGCAGAAGATTCCGGATATACGGCACTGAAACTTTAAGAGCATATCACGGAATTAGACGAATTTCGGCTTTATCGCAGAATTGATAACGGTACTAAAACCTCAGGGAATGCAACCGGAGGGACAACTCCGGGTTACGCTTGCAACCTGAACATCACTTACCTGCGACAGACGAAACCGCCTGCTGCTGTGAATCCTTATCTTCCATTGGTTTCGCCTCCAGACAGAGTACCTGCATATTCAACACTTCAGAACGTGTTAAGCAGGGGTTCTGCAAATTTACTTTCACTTCCGGAAAGTATTACAGTTTTGATTGTGGATTGCAATCCTTATCATGGTTTTATTATAGCACATGTTTCAGAAAAAGTCAATAGTTTTTTTCAAAAATTTTGAAATATTTTTGGATTTGTAGACAAGTACAAATGTTGAATTTCCGGATTGTGCAGAATAAATAAAAATGTTGAAAAAACTTGACAAATGATGAAAAATATGCTATGATTTGATTAGTAAATTTAATTCAGAAAGGTGATTTTTGTATGTTGAAAAATATTCCTCCGATTCTGTCACCGGAGCTGCTGAAAGTACTTTGTGAGATGGGACACAGTGACAGGCTGATTATTTCTGACGGCAACTTTCCGGCGGAAAGTATGGGAAAAAATGCGATAGTTATCCGCTGTGACGGACATGGTGTACCGGAACTTCTGGATGCGGTTCTGACGGTTTTTCCTCTTGATACCTATGTCGAAAAGCCTGTCAGCCTGATGGAAGTCATGCCGGGCGATACGGTCGAAACTCCCATCTGGGATACTTATAAGGAGATTATCGCAAAACATGACCCCAGAGGTGCAGAAACAGTCAGCTGTATCGAGCGTTTCGCCTTTTATGAAGAAGCAAAGAAAGTTTATTGCATTATTGCCACCAGTGAAAAAGCCCTCTATGCGAATATTATGTTACAGAAAGGTGTTATCTGAAAAACAGAAAAAATCTGCTGAACATTCTGCAAAATGTCCAGCAGATTTTTCAACAAAAAAATTGTTGTTATCATCCAAATGATTCATCCGAAATTTAGTGAACATCACATTTTTATTAATTTTATTGATAAGGCGAGAATGATAATATTATACTAATTATAATTTCAATTGCATGATTACTTTATAAAAGGAGATTTTGTGTTATGTATGATTTATATACCGAAGAAGAAATGATTTTATGTGATGAACTTGCTATTGATATAGAAGCTGGTGAGCTTCTCCATGAATTTGCAACAGTAGCAAGAGACAGCGATTTAAATATGTCAGTTGCAGTCAATCCAGACAGAAACTTAAAAAATATAGAGTATTTCAAAGTCTATAATCATGCCAAACCTCAAAGAGCTACAAAAATAGCAAGAATTCAGTTTCGCTGTCCTGAATATATCATTCACAATAATAACAGGAAACTGAAAAACTGGACTTTAACTTCTGATGACAAAACTTCACTTTTGAAACTTCTGAATTCAGAGTCAAAAAAAGATATAATTCCTCAAATTACTGTATGGCAATCCTTAATTATCAGCTTTAACTATGAAATGGGTCTGGATACTGCGGATACTTTGAAAAATAAATATAAAAAATTAGTTTATCCCGACTTTCTTCCGATTGACCTTCCGATTCCTGATTATAGAAAACTTTTGTGAGAAATTCTTGTTTCACATAAAAAATGAAAATTGCAATTGAAATGACAGATAAAGTTCTGCCGGAATTTTCCGGCAGGGCTTTTTGTCAGTGATGCACTCTTGCACAACCACCCAGAAAATCAGATTGCCTGTCAATTTACAGAATGATGTCCGCCCGTTGATTTATTTTTGTCCATAGATTCTGTCAAAAAAAGTGATTATCATGACGAAAAGTGTAAAAATTTCTTGAAAAACAAGAAAATGGCATTGACTCAAAACATTTTTTGTGTTATAATATATTGAGTACTGTATAATTATATGATTATTAACTATGGAGGCACTGAAACATGTTTCGGATTATAAAGAAAAAAAGGCTGAATTCCTCTGTCACACTGATGGAATTTGAAGCCCCTTATATTGCGGCAAAAGTCAAGCCCGGTCAGTTTGTGATTTTCCGTGTGGACGAACAGGGAGAACGTGTTCCGCTGACTGTAAATGATGCCAATCCTGAAAAAGGCACAATCACTCTGATTTTCCAGATTGTGGGACGTTCTACTATGAAACTGGATGCCCTGAACGAAGGTGACAGTATTTCTGATTTAGTAGGTCCGCTCGGACTGCCGACAGAAATTCCGGAAAATGCAAAAAATGTTTGCATTATCGGCGGCGGTGTCGGCTGTGCAATTGCCTATCCGCAGGCAAAAGCTTGCTTTCAGAATCATCTGCATACAGATGTGATTGCCGGTTTCCGCAACAAAGATATTGTCATTCTGGAAGAGGAATTCCGGAAATGCTGTCACGAACTGATTCTCTGTACAGATGACGGCAGCTACGGGAAAAAAGGCTTTGTTACTGATGCCCTGAAAGAACGCATTGAAAATGGGATACATTATGATGCTGTAATTGCCATAGGACCTGTACCAATGATGAAATTCGTCTGTCTGCTGACAAAACAGTATGAGATTCCAACAATTGTTTCTCTTAACCCGATTATGGTAGACGGTACAGGCATGTGCGGCGGCTGCCGTGTCACAGTTGGCGGAAAAATTCGCTATGCCTGTGTAGAAGGTCCTGACTTTGACGGACATCAGGTAGACTTTGACGAACTCATGCACAGAAACAGCACCTTCCGTGAACGTGAAGCCGAATGTCGCATGATGACACAAGCCGACAAACTTTAAGCAGGAGGAATTTTCAACTATGCCTAATATGTCACAGACAAAAGTGCCGATTCCGGAACAAAAGCCCGGAGTCCGTGCGCATAATTTTGAAGAAGTTACACTCGGCTATACTGCCGAAATGGCAGAAGAAGAAGCAACACGCTGTCTGAACTGCAAGAACATGCCCTGTGTTTCCGGCTGTCCGGTGAATATCCGCATTCCGGAATTTATTAAGAAAATTACAGAACATAACTATGAAGGTGCTTATGAAACCATTCACCTGACCAGCAGTCTCCCGGCAGTCTGTGGCAGAGTATGTCCGCAGGAACGGCAGTGTGAAAGTCAGTGTGTCCGTGGGAAAAAAGGCGAACCTGTCGGCATTGGGCGGCTGGAGAGATTCGCTGCGGACTGGCACATGCATCACGGTGAAAAGCCTCTGCAAAAAGCAGAATTTAATGGTCATAAAGTGGCAGTTGTCGGCGGTGGTCCTGCCGGACTGACCTGTGCCGGAGACCTTGCCAAACGTGGCTATGCTGTAACTGTCTTTGAGGCATTCCATGTTGCCGGCGGTGTACTGATGTATGGTATTCCGGAATTTCGTCTGCCAAAGGCAATCGTACAGAAAGAAATTGAAAACCTGAAACAGCTCGGTGTCAATATCATGACAAATATGGTAATTGGCAAAGTATTTTCAATTGATGAACTTATGGAAAAGGGCTATGAAGCTGTCTTTGTGGGTTCTGGTGCAGGACTGCCCAGATTTATGGGTATCGAAGGGGAATCCCTGATTGGAGTCTGCTCGGCGAACGAATACCTGACAAGAATCAACCTCATGAAAGGATATCAGGAAGGCTATGACACACCAGTTCTGCAATCAAAGGCTGTAGCTGTATGCGGTGGCGGCAATGTTGCAATGGATGCTGCCAGAAGTGCGCTCCGCATGGGTGCGGAACATGTTTACATCATATACAGACGTTCTGAAAACGAAATGCCTGCCCGGAAAGAAGAAGTGCATCACGCAAAAGAAGAAGGCGTAGAATTCCTGAC
>DJXC01000116.1:0-2498 GCA_002449575.1 Ruminococcus sp. UBA7014 | reverse complement strand
ATGGAACTCGGCGAACCAGATGCTTCCGGCAGAAGAAGCCCTGTTCCGATTCCGGATTCTGCATATGAACTTGCCGTTGATACTGTTATTATGGCAATTGGTACTTCTCCGAATCCGCTTATCCGGACGACTACTGAGGGGCTGGAAGCCAACAAGCGTGGCTGTCTGGTTGTGGATGAACATATGATGACGACAAAACAAGGCGTTTATGCCGGCGGTGATGCTGTAACCGGTGCAGCAACGGTCATTCTGGCAATGGGCGCAGGCAAAGCGGCTGCACAGTCCATTGACGAATATATTAAAAATAAAAATTAACTACAGGAGGATTCAGGATTTATGAAAAAATTTTTACAGAAATTATCTGCTCTGACAGGTGCATTGCTTATCATCTCATCTGGCAGCCTGACGGCATTTGCAGCCGATGCTTCCGCTTCCGGCGGAACACCTAATACATGGGGTGCAATTCTTTCAACGTTTCTCCTGCCGATGGTGGTATTAATTTTTCTGTATCTGCTGATGATTCGTCCCCAGCAGAAACAAGAAAAGGAAACCCGTCAGATGCAGGAAAACTTACAGCCGGGTGACGAAATTATCACTCGTGGCGGTATTGTAGGACTTGTGCTTCGTGTCGATAGCAACACCCAGACAGTATTAATCGAAACAGGCAGCAATCATGTCAGACTCCGCATTACACAAGATGCTGTTATCAAGAATATGACTGCCGAAGAAGCGGCTGCTGCCGAAAAGGCAAAAGAACAGAAAAACAAGCAGGGCATCAGCCTCAGCAAGCCGAAAGATGAATAATTTCTGCTGTTTTCGGCATATACTCTCACTGAGGTGAGAAATAATGCGTCATGTCATTTTATGGAAATCAGAGGTCTGTCGTTACAGTTTTTCATTACTGGAAGGAATCGTCTGTATTTCTGTCGGAAGTCTGTGTATTGCACTGTTGTTGCAGGTCAGCAGCATTCCGGCGCAGGTGCTTATCTGGCTGATGCATATCTTGTGGAGTCTTTCTGCATTTTTTGCAGCCCGGCGTGCAGGACTGCACGGTCGCAGACATGGGATTCTGACAGGTTTTCTTTGTGGTCTGCTGTTATGTATCCTGCTGTTGACAGGCGGCGTGCTTCTGCATGAAACCATTACAGAAAGAATTTTTATCAGGTGTCTGCTGATAATTCCGGCAGGCATTACGGGCGGAATTGCCGGAGTCAACACCAGACTCCGGAAACCGCCGTATTAAAAAAACACCCCGTTCCGGGAGGAGAAATTCAAAATGAAGACAATCATTTCAATGCTGACAGCCTCTGCCCTGTTTTCTGTACTGCTGACGGGGTGCGGCATCCAGCAGGAAGAAAATACAATTTCAGCGACTTCTGCACCGGAGATTCATATTGACACCATTCCGGCAGAAACACAGGCTTTGACGACAGTACCGCCTGTGGAAACTTCTGCTCCGGAAACAGAAACGGTACTCCTGACAGAAGCTGCTGAAATACTGCCGTCAGAAATCATTCCGGCAGAACTTCCATCGACAGAAGCCGTTTCTTCTGAACCCAAAACAACACTTGTCTATCAGTACAATGATATTCTTTTTGATAAGGCGATATTTGCCGCTCTGCTTGATAGCATTGGCGGAACTTCCGGCACACAATATTTTTTTGTCAGTGACCCTGACCGTGACGGTGCATCTGAATTTCTGGTAACGCTGCCGGAAACCTCTGTCAGCAGCCGGAATCTGATTTTTGAAAATATGACTTCTGCCGGCATTTATTATTATAATGCAACTGGTGCAGAAAACGATTTCTATGTCATTGACCCTGTGACAGGCAATGTTTACCTGAATGAAAATACCCGTTCAGATGACGGCATTGATATTATTTCCCGTGAATATTTCGAATGGACAGGCAGCAAATGGCAAAGTGCCTGTATGTTGTATAGAAATAACTGCTACTGGAATTATGAACCTGTAACAGTAGAGCAGTTTCTGCAAAATGCAGATGCTATGAATCGTATTACTGCAGAAGATATTTTTAATCTGACTATTTCCGGCACGCCGGAATCTGCTGCGGATGCTTTTTACCAGTATCTCTCCAAATCGTTCAAACTGGAACGTCCGATTGCAGCCGATGTTGATGGTGACGGCTTTACGGAACAGATTCTTTTTGTCCAGAATCTTTCCCAGAAATGGTGTGCCAATATTAAAGACTTATATCAGGAAGCAGATAAAGAACCTGCTTATCTTGATACAGAAGCTCTCAGCAATGTTCACACCACCTGTTTTGTGCTTGACAGTGTCGGCGCAGGACGTGTTCGTATCCGTTCCGAAAATTTTGACAGAAGATACCGCTTTACCCAGTCTGGTGGCAAGTTATTCGCCTATGATGATATGAATATTATCCAGACGGTGCAGTATTCTGCTGAAAACGATGATTTCGGAAAGCATTTTCTTTCTGTCGCCATGATGATGGGCTGAAAAATTTTATCAAAGATTAGCA
>DJXC01000086.1 GCA_002449575.1 Ruminococcus sp. UBA7014 | reverse complement strand
TAACTGACGAATTTATGCTTCCGACTGTAGTTGATAAAAGCGGCATGATTCAGGCAAATGACAGTGTTATCTTCATGAATTTCCGTCCTGACCGAGCTCGTCAGATTACCCGTTCTTTTGTTGACCCAGATTTCAAAGGCTTTGAGAGAAAGAACGGTTTCTTCCCGGTTCACTTTGTCTGCATGGCACAATATGATGCTACTATGCCAAATGTAGAAGTTGCCTTCCCTCCGGAAGAACTGACTATGACACTTGGTGAATATCTTGCAAAATGCGGAAAGACTCAGCTCAGAATCGCAGAAACTCAAAAATATGCTCATGTAACATTCTTCTTCAACGGCGGCGAAGAAAAGCAGTTTGAAGGCGAAGACAGAATCTTAATCAAGTCCCCTGATGTTGAAACTTTCGATATGAAGCCGGAAATGAGTGCTTATGAAGTAACAGATGCTGTTCTGGAAGCTATCGAATCTGACAAATATGATGTTATCATCCTAAACTATGCAAACTGTGATATGGTCGGACATACTGGCATTTTTGATGCTGCTGTACAGGCTGTCGAAGCTGTGGATACCTGTGTCGGCAAAATGGTTGATGCCATCTTAGCAAAGGGCGGTGTTGCTCTGATTACTGCTGACCACGGCAATGCTGACAAAATGTATGAGGCTGACGGCTCACCGTTTACTGCACATACCACAAATCCTGTACCATTTATTGTAGTTGGTGCAGGACAGCGCAAAGTCCGTGAAGGCGGCGTTCTGGCTGACCTCTCCCCGACAATCCTGAAACTGATGGAACTCCCTCAGCCGAAGGAAATGACAGGTCAGAGCCTGATTATCGACTAATATCATTTCCGGAAAGTCCTGAAATTTCAGGACTTTCCTGTTTTTTTCATCAGCTCATCCCAAAGCTCCACACACTTGAATTTTACTTCATATTTCTGCGGATTTTCTAAAATGTCTGCTGTATCGGCATCAAACCAGATTTCTGGCTCGGCAACGGGCAGGCATAACGGCGGATACATTACACACCACCAGTTATGTCCCTCTGCCTTGCCGATTAAAATCCGGAGCGCATCATAACAGCCGGCAGGCATAGTAATTTCGTCATATTCCCGTGTATCAAACTGCATTTGCACTAACTGAACAGCAACATCTTCCTGACAGCCGTTTTCTTCCAAAACGGATTTTGCAATTCTGCGGATAGTATCTTTCTGTTCAGAGGCTCTTTTTTTCATCTCTTCCAGAGTTTCACACCCCTGAAACAGATTATCCGATTCTTCCAGAAGTCTGTCCCGGACTTTCAGTTTCAGATTCTGGTCATAGTCAGAATCGGAATTTGCCAGAATATGCAGTCTTAACACATTGTGCTGCAAATTTTCAAGCTTTCCTGCAAAACCTGAAAAACTTCCCAGAAAAATCGCCAGAATCAAGCCAAGGCACATTGCCGTTTCTAATTTTCTCATGTAAAAAACCTCCTGTTTTATTTTTCATAAAACAGTATGGGAAAATTTTCTTTGTTCATACAAAAGACTTGTAATTTTTTTAAAAATATGCTATGATGAAACTGAGGTGATTTACCATGCAGATTTACGATTTGATTCAGAAAACCAGAAGAAAAGAAACGCTCTCCGATACAGAAGTCAGATACTTAATAAACGGCTTTACACAAGGCGAAATTCCGGATTACATGATGTCCGCATGGCTGATGGCAGTCTGCTGTCAGGGACTTTCTACAGAAGAAACTGTCAGTATGACACTTGCTATGCGTGATTCCGGCGAATGTCTGGACTTGTCCGGCGTTGGCGGCATCACGGTCGATAAACACAGTACCGGCGGTATTGGTGACAAGACTACACTCCTGATTGCGCCGATTGTTGCTGCCTGCGGCGGATTTGTTCCAAAAATGTCCGGCAGAGGTCTGGGCTTTACTGGCGGTACGATTGATAAACTGGAAAGTATTCCCGGCTTTTCTGTCGAAATCTCTGTACCGGATTTCATGAAACAGGTCAGAGAAATCGGCTGTGCTGTAATTTCTCAAAGCGGAAATCTGACTCCGGCAGATAAAAAAATTTATGCTCTAAGAAATCTGACTGCCACAGTAGACAGCATTCCGCTGATATGTTCCAGTATTATGAGTAAAAAGCTTGCACTTGGTGCAGACTGCATCCTGCTGGATGTCAAATATGGAAACGGTGCGTTCATGAAAACACCGGAATCCGCTGCTGAACTTGCAGAAATCATGGTTTCTGTCGGCAAACTCGCCGGAAAAAAATGTCGTGCCGTGATAACTGACATGAATGCACCACTCGGTCATGCTGTCGGAAACGCTCTCGAAGTCAGTGAAGTAATTGGTATTTTACAAAATAATGATGAAAATGCACTTTCTGAATTAGCACTTGCACTTTCTGCACATATGCTGGAACTTTCCGGAAAAGGCGATTTTCAGACCTGTCTGAAACTGGCATCCGGAGCAGTCACTTCCGGAAAGGCACTTGAAAAATTAGCGGCTATGATTACGGCACAGGGCGGTGATGCCTCTGTCACGGAGAATACTGCAAAACTTCCGAAATCGAAAATTCAGAAATTATTCCGGGCAGAACAATCCGGCTATATTTCTGGAATTCACAGCGAACAAGTCGGTCTTGCCTGTCTGGAACTTGGAGCAGGAAAAACGGCTGCCCGTTCAGAAATCGACTACAGTGCCGGAGTTGTTTTTCTGCATGATGTTGGTGATTTTGTCTCTGCCGGTGAAGTTCTTGGTATCATTCACGGCAGTGCAGACGAACTCTGCGAACGGGCGAAACAGCGGCTTCTGCGAGCTGTCCGGATTTCAGATGAAAAACCGGAAATTTCTCCGCTCATTCATCAGATAATTTCCTGAACCATCAGCAAGGCGGCAGGTGACTGCCGTCTTTCTGTGCCAGAAGACTCAGCACCAGATAACTGAGATTTTCAGAAAGTGTTCTGCCGTCACTTTGTTCCAGTGCAGTGAGCATTCGTATAACAGCAAGGGCGAGTTCATTCAGTATCAAATCATCTGAACCACGCATTTCAAGCTGCATATTTCCGCATTGCATTTCCATTTTAATCATGATAAACAAATCCTTTCAGAAAATAATAAAATCAGAAATTCTCAATATGAGAAATCCTGATTTTATTTTAACAGATTTTTCCTGATTTGTCAAGAGAATTTGATTTAAAAATTCTCAAATTGAGAATTTTTAAGAAAATCATGCAAAATTCTGCCTGAAAATGCTTTTTTCCATGCAGAGTATACAAAAATCTCGTCATCTTCCGGAATTCTGCCGGACTGCAATGCTTCAATTACATGAATTCCGGCGATATTTCCCTCTTTTGGCAATACCGGAAAATCTTCCGGACACGCTCTGCTGATACCTTGTACTGATACAGCACAGGAAATCAGCGGCGGTTTTCCGTCCGCATCCAGAATCTGCTGTTCCTGTTCTGAAAACAATAAATTCTCAAAATGAAGATTCAAACCCGGCGGAAGCAGAATTTCTGCTTCTTCCGGCTTGACATAGTTCTGAAAAAATTCCTGCATTCTGATACAGGGAGTATGTTCCGGAATTTCAAATTTCAGCAGGGCTATGCCTTGTCTGTCCTGATAAGCTTTCAGAAATCCGGCTTCCGAAGTAGAAGTAAATGAAACTGTTTTTCCGGACTCTCTCATCACTTTATAGTCAGAAAAGCGTTCTACCCGAAAAGTGCTGCTATTTTTCTTTGCAGGAGATTTCAGAAAAACAGAAAATAAATCTTCAAAAAAAGAAGTCAGTCTTGGAATATCAGCAAGAATTTCCGGATTCAGCCTTTTTCCTTCCGCACTTCTGGAAGATTCGGCAGTAATACCGGAAAAAAACAGGGCATTCAGAAGACAGTAGGCTTTCGGGTCATTCCAGAAACCATCTTCCGGCAGATTCCGGACATCACCAATATAATATTTTACCGCTCTGATTTCATTTTCCGTATATTTCATCTGCTCATTCCTTTCCCCTTGCAATTACTGCCGACTGCAATACCTGCCTGAATTCTTCACGGTGGCTGGAATAGGTTTCTGTATTGGATTTACATGTAATAATATACATAGAAGCACTGTCTGTAAGATAACCGACCAGACAAGTTAATGCGGGTCTCTGTTCTCCTTCTCCGAGTGTATAATTAAATTCCATGGTTTGTATTTTATAATCACAGCCACTGTCAAGCGTTTCATTTCCCAGAAATTCAAGAGAAGACGTTATTTTTTCATATTCATTCAAAGCAGATACTGCATAGTCATAAGCAGAACTATAGTATGGCTGTGCTGTATCTTCTGTGATAATAATACTGGCATCCTCACAGATATAATATTCTTCATATGCTTTTGAGGAAGTCGTCTGATAATTCTCCGGAATGCTGATAATCAAATCCGGCAGCGCAAGTTTCTGATACATCATGATTGGTTCTTCCGGCTGAGAATCTGTTTCTGCCGTGGTACAACCTGACAGGAGCAGCAAAAACAGCACAGAAACTAAAATTAATTTTTTCAAAACTTCACATTCTTTCTTTGTAGTCAGACAAAAAGAACGGACAGCATCCAAGCTGCCCGTCCGGAGTGACCAGACCTGTAAGCCGGGTTCTGTCGGGTACGGCAATTTATCTAGGCTTTGCGTTGCCGCAAAGCTCAAGCCGCCATTGCAGCCATATCCGCCGAGCCGGCGTTTAAGACATGCTGCACCATAAGGCGTTGCATCGGATAGGGTTTACACGGCAGTACAGTCTCCTGCACTCCGGTGAGCTTTTACCTCACCATTCCACCTGTGCCGCATGTGAAAACCACACACGGCAGTTTCTTTTCTGTTGCACTTTCCCTAGGGTCGCCCCCGGCTGCCGTTAGCAGCTATCCTGCTCTGTGATGCCCGGACTTTCCTCGTAAACATAAAAACGTTCACGCTGCCGTACAGTCTGCTCAAAAATTATTATACCTGATTCCGACAGATTTGTCAAGTCTTTTTTCGCAAAGTACTTGACATTTTCAGAAAAATATGCTATAATAATGAAAACCATTTCATAGGGCTACTCCTTTCATAAAATCATCTCTGAAGAATTTTTAAAATTCAGGGATGATTTTCTTGTTTTGGGTAAAATTATGACATTGACAACATTTTTCTCTTATGCTATAATAAAAACATATCAGAATATAGAAAAGAGGTTATTTTATGCATAAAATTTTCAGCAGAAGTGCAGCAGCTTTCCTGTGTCTTTCCTGTCTGACAGCAATTCCTGCAAAAGCGGTTTACAATAGTCCGGATGAAATTACAGTATCACTCCGTGCTATGGAAGGCGGCTATATTCCGGAAGATAATACACACAAAATCTATGTCAGTCCGGAAGAAGCCAGAAGCGGAAATCTTCTGCATTTCGGCATTTTTTTTGAAACTGACCCTGCAACTGCGGATATTTCCAGCCTTTCTATTGGTCTGGAATGTGAAGAACTTCTCTTTACAAAATCCGGTTTTCTAAACCCTTCCCAATATGCTTACAGTGAAGCAAAAGAATTCACACACACAGACGGAAATGTCTATTCTTCTAAATTTAAGCCCTATTGTTTCGGACGGTTTAATATGCTTGGGGTTTATGAACCCGGTGCTTTTATGTTTCAGACCAATATCCGGGAACATTCCTTGATTTCTACATGGAATTACGATTTAGGCAATCTGGACGAAAACGGAAATAAAATTCTCACAGCATTATTTTTCGGTGATGCTTCAGATTCTTACAGTTTTCTGGAATTCAATATGGAAATTCCCGAAGGAACACCTGCCGGAACTTATCCTGTCAGCTTTGTGACAAGCGAATCCATCACAGAAAGAGGCAGTACTTATATCAGCAGTGACACTAGTATTCCGGATGAGGAACACCCCGGACAATATATCAGTTCTTATGCGCATATTACACCGGCAGTACAGGGAGCTGAAATCATTATTGCTGATAAAAATCCAGAAACTGACATTGCACCAGTTTTCCGGTATGCTCATGATGAAACGCCTTTTTCTATACAGGATTTTCCGGCAGAAACAGTACTCTCCTATGGCGGTGATGTTCTGACTTTACAGACAGAAAATCTTCTGGAAACTTTTGAAGCCGGATGTCCGGCAGACAGAACTGTCACAGAACCCGTCACACTCCGTTCAGAATTATCACTTTCCGGAACGCCCATACAGGACAGTCAGGGAAATCCTGCTGCACTGGAATATCATATCGGGCTGAAAGGTGATGCGAACTGTGACGGCAATGTGGATGCATTGGATGCTTCTGTTATTCTGACCTATGCTGCCATGACTGGTTCAGGCGAAGAAGCTTCCCTGACAGGAGAAGACAAAACAACCATAACAGAACAGCTTGCCTTTTTCCTTGCCGATACTGATACAGAAGGCAGGGAAAACGCCGTTCTGGATGCCGCTGATGCTTCCCGGATTCTGGTATATGCTGCTTTAAAAGGCACAGGCGAAGAACCTGACTGGAGTCAGATTATGTAATTTTCTTTTACCTGTTTTTTACTTTGCTTTTTGCAAACTATCACAGAATGAACATAATCCTCCTGTATAATACAGAACATAGAGAAAAACAAAAATCATAAGCACGGAATTGGGTATTTTAAAAGAAAGCGGTGCATGTTATGTTTCATTACAGAAAAAATAATCTTAAAAAAATAAATAGTATGTTCGCAGCAGCAGCAGTGTTTGCATTCCTTGTGACAGGATGCAGCAACTCTGCTCCGGAAGATACCAGTTCCGTTACAGAGGAAAAAATCACTGAAATGACTTCCAGTCTGCCAGATGAAACTTTTTCCGAAGAAACAGCTTCTGTTCAGGCAGATGCTAATTCTATTGCAGAAGCTGTAACAACTTCTCCGGTCAGCAATCTGACTGTTCCCGAAAATGCTCCTTATTCAACAGATATTAGCACTTTGTTTACAGACCGTGATTTCAGAACAGAATATGAAATTACTTCTTCTATCAATCTGGATGAAGTCACAGATTCCGTTCTGACTATTACACAGGCAGGTATTTATGAACTGACAGGCACTTTAAAAGACGGACAGATTCGCATTAATTCAGAAGACAAAGTACAGATTGTTCTGAACAATGCCAATATCAGCTGTTCTTCCGGTTCGGCGATTTATATCGAAAATGCCAAAAAAGCCTTTATTACTTTGGCAGACGGTTCTGTCAATACTGTTTCTGATGGCACAGGCTATTCCAGTGATACCGTTTCCGGTGCAGCAATTTACAGTTCTGACGACCTGACAATCAACGGGTCTGGTTCTTTGACTGTAAACGGCAATGAAGATGAAGGAATTACTTCCAAAGATGAATTGACTGTCACTGGCGGAAATATTACTGTCAACGCTGTCGGCAATGGTATCAAGGGCAAAGATTCCATCGCTGTTTATGACGGAACATTTGCCATCACTTCCGGCGGCACAGGTCTGAAATCCAGCAATGCTACTGATGAAGGCAAAGGCTTTATCTATATCCACAGCGGAAATTTCACAGTCAATGCACAAGGCGATGGCATTCAGGCAGAAACAGAACTTATCATTGAAAACGGTACATTCGATATCACTTCCGGCGGCGGTACTGCCAACGCTGAAACAAAACAAAATAATGATTTTGGTGGCGGATTCGGTCGTGGCGACTGGAACAATATGCAATCTTCTGAAACAACAGAAACAGACACTGTCAGTGTCAAGGGCATTAAAGCCGGAACAATACTCTATATTTCCGGTGGTAATATCTCCCTGAATACTGCTGATGATGCACTTCATTCCAATGGCAGCCTGTATCTCACCGGAGGAGAATTTCATATCACTGCTGGTGACAAGGGCATTCATGCTGATACAAATTTAACTATTGCAGAAGGTATTGTTAATATCACACAGTCCTATGAAGGCATTGAAGCAACTGCTATTCTGGTTTCCGGAGGTACTGTAATTCTGTATTCTTCTGATGACGGTTTTAACGCAAGTGACGGTTCTGATGAAGGTGCAAGAGGAAATGCTGTTAACTGTTCTCTGGAAATTTCCGGCGGTTATGTCTATGTCAATGCCAATGGTGACGGACTTGACTCCAACGGAAAATTAACTGTCAGCGGCGGAACGGTTCTTGTAGATGGTCCTACAAATGACGGAAACGGCGCACTTGATTCCAATAACGGCATTATTGTGACGGGCGGATTCCTGCTTGCTGCCGGAAGTTCTGGCATGGCAGAATATCCGGAGGATGCTTCTCAGAATACAATCGTCATGACACTGGATAATTATCAGGAAGCTGAAACGCTTGTTACCCTCTGTGACGAGAACGGCACAGAAATTATCAGCTATGCACCTTCCAAGAAATTTAACTCTGTGATTGTCAGCAGTGATGCTCTGGAATCCGGAAAAACTTATACACTTTATCTCGGTGGTACTTCTTCCGCAGCTTCTGAAAACGGCTTATACACAGTCGGTTCTTATCAGAATGACGGCACGGAATCCGGTTCTGTCACCCTCGAAGATTCTGTCAGCTTTATCGGCACGGCTAAGAGCATGGGCATGATGGGCGGCGGAGGATTCGGCGGCGGTCACATGGGCGGCGGCATGAACGGCGGTCAGCCCGGCAATATGGAACTTCCCACTGATGAAAACGGAAATGCCACTATGCCCGAAGATTTCGACCCCTCTCAGATGCAGGGCGGCGGTCACATGGGCGGCGGTCAGATGCCTGACGGCATGGAACTTCCGACTGATGAAAATGGTGAAATTGACCGTTCGCAGATGAAAGGCGGCAGAGGTATGAAATCCAGACCCGGCAGCGATTTCAATCCTGATGCCATCCCTGACGGAGAAATACAAAATACCTGATTTCTCCTATTTTACAAAGCAATCTTCTTCATAATAGATACCCTTTCAAACAGATACGAAAAACAGGAACAGTCCGGAAACGGGCTGTTCCTGTTTTCCATTACTGCTGTTCCAGCATCATACGGAGTGTCAGTTCATCTTTCAGCACTTTTGGCAGAGCATAAACATTTCTGTAACCGTCATTGTTAATAATCAGCCATTCTTTTTCGTCTGTGATGACAATCGTCAGACCATAGCTTTTGAATGTTTCTCCGGAATCGCTGAATGTCAGCATTTTGCCGTCTTTTTCGTAAAAGTCCAGATAAGAAATATCTACATAAGTTCCTGACTGCTGTGCTTCTGATTCGATAAGTCCGTCAGGGACTTCATTTAGGGCAGAACCGGAATCCAGATACATTTCTGCAAGTGCTACAAAGCTTGCCGGGTCAGTCATTTCTTCCTGATTTCCATTATGATATACTGTCATTGTATAATCTTTTCCGGCAGATACGGCAGTATTCTGTATTTCATCCGGATTCTGCGGATTTTCTTCACGAGGCGGAATTGTTTCCGGAACAGGGGCATCTTCCGGGCTTACCGATTCTGGAAGCAGTCCTGTCTGATAAGCCATATCTACAAGTTCTGTGAACTGCATTTTATATTCGTCCTGCATATCACTCTGGCTCATTAACTGCTGAATCTGGGAATAGCTTGCTGTTCCGGCATACTGACTGTTTCTGAGAAGCATTCCGAATTCTGTTACAGCAGCGGCAAAAGATTCATTTTTCTGCATCTGTTCAGACCAGCTTGTTGATTTTAAGATTTCAAATTCTTTATATAAACTCTGTTCGCCATCAGGGGCTTTGTATCTCATAGCAAGTTTCAGAAGATTATCTGCTTCTGCATCTGCCGGAACAATTTCATAAAGAGCCGTCACGGAATGTCCTGCGCCGATTTCTCCGGCATCCACTTTGTCATTATTGAAATCTTCGTTTGCGAGTACTCTGTTTTCGTAGCCAATTAAACGATAACTCTGTACAGTTTCCGGATTAAATGCAAGCTGTAACTTGACATCTTTTGCAACGGTGTAAAGTGTTCCGCCCATCTCCTGCACCAGAACTTTTTTTGCTTCAAGTTCGCTGTCGATATAAGAATAGTTCCCATTTCCGTTATCAGCGAGAGTTTCAAGTTTTTCATCTTTCAGGTTTCCGTAGCCGAACCCTAATACAGATAAGTGTACACCGGTATCACGTTCTTTTTCGACAAGTGTTTTCAGTTCTTCCGCAGAAGAAACACCGACATTCAGGTCACCGTCAGTGGCAAGCAGAACTCTGTTATTGCCGTCCTGAATAAAATATTTTTCTGCAATCTGATAAGCCTTTTTAATTCCGGCTTCTCCGGCAGTAGAGCCGCTTGCCTGTAGGTTATTGATAGCATTCACAATTGTTTCTGTATCGTTTCCGGCTGCGCCTTCGAGAACAACAGATTCATATCCGGCATATGTGACGATAGAAACACGGTCATTCTCATTGAGATTTTCTGCAAGCATATTGACCGCTTTCTGTACAAGTCCGAGGCGGTCTTCACCGTACATAGAACCGCTGACATCAATCAGAAACACCAGATTCATGGGCGCACGGGTGCTTAAATCAATCTTATCCGCCTGCAATCCGATAAGCATGAGCTGATTTTCGGGATTCCACGGACAGGTACTTAATTCTGTCGTAACCGAAAACGGCGAATCATCTTCCGGAACAGGATAATCATAATTAAAATAATTAATCATTTCTTCAATTCTGACTGCCTGCGGAATGTTCTCATAATTGCCGTCCTGAATCATTCTTCTGACATTGGCATAAGAAGCAGTATCGACATCAATTGAGAATGTGCTTGTCGGTTCATCAGCAGTATTGATAAAGCCGTTTTCGACAATCTGAGCGTATTCTTCTGTATTATAATATTCTTCGCCGCCTTCTTCGTAAGCGATTTCGGCATCAGCGGACTGTTCATAAGCTGGCATACCGGCAGCGGTATCAGGTTTTTGTATACTGTTTTCTGCTCGTTTATAGCTTGCCGTATAGCTTTCGGAATTTCCGCCACATGCAGCGTAAAATACGGCTGTCAGGCATACTGCCATGAACAATGCTGTTTTTCTGAATTTTTTCATATTAATTCCTCCTCAAGAATTCATATCTGATAAATAAAGATATATTTTTTATCAATTTTATATATTTTCCCATTTCTGAATTAACAAATCCAGATTTAAATCTTTTGTGAGATACATTCTGTCATAGAAATAATCGTCAATGCCGTAACTGTCATACAAGACCGGAGTCGTATCGCTCTGCATGAGCGTATACCAGCCGTTCGGAATGACAAGTTTGTTATCCTGTGTTTTCTCAATCTGCGGAGCGCACTCATAAGCAAGGCTGAATTCTGCTGTTACCGGAAGTACATATTCATGATTCTGTTCCAGAATATAAGCCGATTCTGTTTCGAGTGTCATTTTCTGCTGACTGAGTTCTCCGCCGTAAACGTTCAGAATCTGTAAAGTATAGTGCATTGTTCCGGATTCCGGATTCTGCTGACCATCCAGCACTTTCACATCAATGAAAAATCTGGTCTGTTGCAGAATTGCATCTTCATTGAAATATTCATCCTCTGTACCGAGCCGTGACAGATTCACCAGTGAAGCAATTGTTTTTTCATGCGGAATATTCAGATTCTGATATTTCAGGGGTGATTCTGCGGAGGCAGCTTCCTGAACAGTCTGTACAGGATTTTTTTCATCAGCAGAACATGCTGCATCGCCTTCGGCAGCAGGCACAGCGGATTCTGCATCATTCATAGCTGTGTTCTCTGTCTGCGTGAAATTTCTGGATGTGCTGACAAATTTCATTCCGGCGATAACCAACAGAATACATGCAGCAGCGGTCAGAAATTTTCTTCCAGAAGTCATACGAATCGTTTTTCTGACGGGCTGTGAAACAGGCTGTTCCGGCAGACGGTTTTCAATTTTCTGCCACAGTGCATCTTTATTAGGGATGTTCTGTTGCATTTCTTGTTTTAATCTCTCCTCGATATTTTTTCTAGTCATACCAATTCGCCCTCCTTTGCCAGTTTTTGTAGTTTTCCGATTGCGTTTCGGTATTTCCAAGCGACTGTACCGAGAGGTCGTTTCAGTATGACGGCAATTTCACGGAAAGTCAATTCGGCTGCAATATGCATCTGTACAATTTCCTGCTCCTCGCTGGAAAGAGATGATAACAAATGGGATGTATGCATTTTATTGATAGTAGTTTCCTCGGCTGTCGAGTGTTCTGTGAGTGCCTCACTGTTAAGGACTTCCGGGTCTTCTGACGGAATTTCCCTGCCGGATTTCCGGAAATAGTCAACCGCCATATTTCTGGCAATGGTATTCAGCCAGCATCTGTGACCGCTGCCCGGATGATAATAAGAAGCACATTCCCAAAGTTTCAGAAAAAAATCCGAGGTTAAATCTTCAGCGTCCTGATGATTATGCACTTTGCTCAGAAACAGTCTGTAAATTTTATCGCCGTACGCATCGTAAATCAGTTTCAGAGCATTTTTGTCACCATTACGGATTTTTTCGACAGCTGCATCGAATTGTAAGTCTGTCATATTGCAGCAAGTTCCTCCTTTTCGTGACCGGAATTTTTCCGGTCTGCTAATGATACGGATAAGAGAGACAGATTTATGGAAAAATCTGCACAAAGATTTACCCGTTTCTTTGTGCAGATTTTACAAATCTGATAACAATCTCTCGCCATCAGGATTTATGATAACATAATTATTATGATTTGTCAAGAGAGAACACAGAAAAATTTTAGAATCTGCTGTAGTGAAACTCAACATTTCCTGAGTAAAATCACGACTTGTATTTGTGCATAAAGTAACTTGAAAAGATTGCTGAAATATAGTATAATGAAACAAAACGAGTATCATATGAAAGGAAAAAAGCCTATGGAACTGATAAATTTAGTATTGGGCGAACTGGCAACCAACTGTTATATTTTAGATATTGGCAATGGTGAAGCTGTTGCCTTCGATATTGGAAACGGTGCCAAAAAAGTGATGCAAGCTTTGGAAGTTTATCATCTGCAACTGAAAGCAATTCTGCTCACACACGGGCATTATGACCATGTTGCCGGTGTGGAAGCGGTCAGAAAAATGACAGGTGCAGAAGTCTATATTCATGAAAATGATGCTGTTATGCTCAAAAGTGGTGAAGCGAATCTTTCGTGGCAGCTGACAAATGAAACTTATCTTCCTGTCACAGCATATCATACACTCAGAAACGGGGATATTTTAGAATTCGGAAACCGGAAAATTCAGGTAATGCATACGCCCGGACATACGCCCGGCGGTATCTGCTATCTGACAGATGATATGATGTTTTCCGGAGATACGCTCTTTAAAGGCAGTGTTGGCAGAATTGACCTTGGCGGAAACCGTGAAGATATGATGCAGTCACTCCGTAAAATTGCTGCTCTGGATAAAAATTATAAAGTCTATCCTGGACATTTTGATGCTTCCACACTGGAAGCTGAAAAAAAACAAAATCCCTATCTGAGGAATTTTTCATGAATTATGCATTAATTTTCAAAAATCATGATTTTGAATATGAAATACAGGCGGTTGCGAAAATTTTTATTCCGGGTATAAGATTTCAGCTTTGCCGGAATTTTGAAACTTCTGATGCAGAAAATCAGATTCTGACAGAATATATTTCAGAACAAAATCTGCTGCATGTGAAAATTTTTCTGCATGGCAAAACTTATTCTGATACAGCTCCGGCAAAAACAGAAAAAGCAGAACAGGAATTTCAGCTTTGTCAGATGCTTTATCAGGGGCTGCAAAATTTAACAGGTTATCAGCCGCCGTGGGGAATGCTGACGGGAATTCGTCCCGTCAGAAAAGTTCTGGATAAGCTTTCACAGGGGCTGACTCCTGAACAGACATGTCAGGAATTACAGCAGAAATATCTGATTTCTGATAAAAAATTACAGCTTGCCTTGCACACAGCTTTGCTTCAGAAAGAAATTCTTCCGCACAGCATGAAAGAAATCGGATTATATATTTCAATCCCGTTTTGTCCTACAAGATGTAGTTACTGTTCGTTTGTCTCGCATTCTATTGAAAGTGCGAAATCTCTGATTCCGGAATATATTCAGAAACTCTGTGAGGAAATCCGGATTCTGGGAAAACTGATTCAGAAATATCATTTGTCTGTGCAGTCGGTCTATATCGGCGGCGGTACACCCACAGCAGTTTCTGCTGAACAACTGAAAGAAATTATGCAGACAATCCGGAATCATATTGATATTGCACACACACGGGAATATACTGTTGAAGCCGGCAGAGCAGATACGATTACCGAAGAAAAACTGCTGGTTATCCGTGAAATGAATGCTGACAGAATTTCCGTCAACCCGCAGACGTTACAGGACAGTGTTCTGCAAAAAATCGGACGCTGTCACACTGCGCAACAAGTAACAGATGCATTTCAACTGGCAAGAAAACTCGGATTTGATAATATCAATATGGATTTGATTGCCGGACTGCCATCTGATACTTATGAAGGCTTTTCCGATACGCTCCGGAAAGTCATTGATTTGAACCCGGACAGTGTCACTGTTCATACACTCACATTGAAACGTGCCGGAACACTTTATCATGATATGAATTATCAGAATACAGAAATTCCGGTTGTGGAGAAAATGACAGAACTTTCCGCAGCTCTCCTGCCGGAATCCGGCTATCAGCCGTATTATCTCTATCGGCAGAAAAACACAGTCGGCAATCTCGAAAATGTCGGCTATGCAAAAACCGGAAAGGAAAATTTATATAATATTCTAATTATGGATGACAGACAAACCATTCTCGGCGCAGGGTGTGCCGCTTCCAGCAAAATTATCCTGCCAGACGGAAATTTAACCAGAGTCATGAATTATAAATTCCCCTATGAATATATTCACCGTTTTGAGGAACTCATGAACAAAAAACAACTGCTTGAAAATGAACTGGAGAAACTAGCATGAAAGGCATCATTTTTGATTTCAACGGCACTATTATTTTTGACAAAAATTTTCATGATAAGGCATGGCGGACATTTCTGGAACAAAAAATTCAGAGAAATATCTCCGAAGAAGAATTTCAGGAATATGTTCACGGGAGGTCAGCACAGGATATCTTATCTTACTTTCTGAAACGTGAATGTTCCGCTTCAGAAAGTATTCTGATTGAAGAAGAAAAAGAAAAAATTTATCGTGACCTTTGTCTGCAAAGTCCGGATTTTCATCTTGCAGACGGTCTGCCGGAATTTCTGGACGATTTGAAGCATAAAAAAATTCCTGTTACTATTGCGACTGCCTCAGCAAGGAAGAATATGGAATTTTTCTTTGAAAACTTAAATCTTTCCAGATGGTTTGACCTGAACCAGATTATCTATAATGATGGTACATTTCCGGGCAAGCCTGCGCCGGACATTTTCCTGAAAGCAGCGGAACTTCTGCATCTGCCGATTTCGGAATGCACTGTCTTTGAAGATGCAAAGTCTGGCATTCAGGCGGCAAAATCCGCCGGAGCAGGAAAAATTGTCGGAGTGGCTTCCATGCTTGATGAGGAAACATTATTCACATACGGCGCAGACAAAGTGATTTATGACTATCTGGGAGAATATTCTGTCAGACTATGTCCGGAACAGGAATATCAGACATTTCTTTCTCAGATGAAAGGTCTGCAATTGCAGAATATCAACTGTGCCTGTGAAATGCTGACACTCGATTTCGGAGAATATGCTTTTCATGCACGGGAACTGACCAGAGTTGTTCTGAACAATGATATTCTGTTTACTTCTCATGACTATCAGTCATGGGACGGCGAACATGATAAAAATAATGACGAATGGTATTTTCTTGATAAATATCGTGAAGCAATTCTCGGCGGAACAGTGACAGAACTTATCTTTACCCCCCTGCATGACCTGAAAATCTGCTTTGATAATCATTTCATAATAGAATGCTATATTGCAAATGGCTATCATCATTATGATGATGAAAATGAACAGTACGTTTTTTTTGAACGGCAGAAAACCGGTTTTCGGAAATTTCTCGCCGTATATAACAAACGAATCACCATTTCAGAAAGCAAAAAAATAATAAATCGGAGATGAAACTTTATGAAAAAAGAAAAAATTATCACATGTATCGAAAATGCTTCCGGAACTTATGAACTATGCCGCTGCTGGTTTGAATATAATAAAAGCAATTACTGGTATTATTACATTCTGGATTTCAATGCAAAATTCTTTCTTGGAATCGAAGAAAATGATTTTCAGCTGAACGGTTTTCAGATTCGCCGGATTGCAGATATTAAAAAAATTGAGCCCCGGACAGATGCCTGTACACTCATCAACCGCAAACAGGAAATCTTGAAAAATGTCAAAAAACCTGTGCTGAATCTTGGTTCATGGCAGATGCTGTTTGAATCTCTGAAACGACTGAAATTATTTATCATTATTGAAAATGACTATAAAAACTTATTCACTGTCGGCAGAATTATCGATGTCAAGAAAAAATCTGTTATTTTTCAGGAATTCGATGCTGACGGCAAATGGCAGGAAGAAACAGAAATCAGTTATGAAGATATGACAAGCGTGACCTTCCGTGACAGATACACACTCACATGGCAGAAACATCTGAAGCCGCCTGTTTCCAAACCGGA